>JAYVMG010000237.1:0-10781 GCA_043759095.1 Acidobacteriota bacterium
CGATCGACGGCAGCGGTCCAAGTGATGGTCGACGGACGCGAGGTCGCACGGGGCTTGGTCGCCAACGAGGGCGGCTGGGTGGCGTTGCCGAGGGCCGCGACGACCCCGGGCCCACACGACGTCGAGATCATCGCGCGAGTGCAGGACGCGCGCGGACAGGTGCATCTCGCTGTCTGCGTCGCGGCTGAGTCGCGCGGGAAACGTCCATGATCGTCACTCGTGATCGTGTCGCCGCCGCCACGATTTTTGTGCTCGTCTGCGTGGTCACGCTCGGTGCGTCGACGCTTCAAGGCATCACGCGCGACGAGGCGTACTACATGAAAGCCGGAGAGCGCTACGTCCGATACTACGAGGACGCACTCCGCGGACGTCTGCCGCGTCCGCTGTCCGATCAGTCGGTCTGGCCTTACTGGTCCTACAACATCGAGCATCCGCCGCTGTTGAAAACGCTTTGCGGCATATCGTGGCGCGTCCTTCATCGCTGCACCTGCGCGGCAGACGGTCCATGGCATCCCGAAGTCGCGCGAATCACGTCAGGCCGACATGCGACGCTCGCAGTCTTGTCAGAGGTGGCCGCATTCCGCCTGCCAGCGGCGATGTTTTTTGGTGCACTGTGCGCGCTGGTCTACCTGTTTTTCGTCGAGGCGCTCGGCTCTCGATGGGGCGCCTGGACAGCGGCGCTGCTGATGTTCGCGCAGCCGCGCGCCTTTTTCCACGCGGAGACGGCTTCGTTCGATCTACCGGTTGCGACCCTGTGGTTCGCCACCACGTTCGCCTACTGGCGCGCTCTCTCCACGACGACGTGGCGACCGGCCATTTTCACCGGATTGTTGTTTGGCCTCTGCCTCGCGACAAAGCTAAACACCGTACTGCTTCCCGCCGCGTTGACGAGCCACTGCGGCTGGCTGATCCTGCGCGGCAAGTCGGCGGCAGCGAAAGCAGGTGTGAAATCCCTGATCATGATGGCGCTCCTCGGGCCGGCCGTCATGTTCGTCATGTGGCCCTGGATCTGGCACGACACAATCGCGCGGCTTCAGGCTTACGTCGCGTTCCATTGGAATCACGTCCAGTACAACTTCGAATATCTCGGCCGCAATTTCAATCAGCCGCCGTATCCGTGGTCCGAGCCGCTCGGCATGCTCGTCTTCACCGCGCCGGTCATCCTGCTGGTGCTTGCGGCGGCAGGGATACTGCTCCTCGTGCGGGCCTCGTCAGCGCTGCCTGAGGGCGGCGAACGCTCGACTCGAATGCTGATGCTGCTAGCCGGCGTCGCGCCGGTGGCGCCCTTCCTCACCGGCACGTTGCCGATTTATGGCGAGACGAAGCATTGGCTCGCGACGATGCCGTTTCTGGCGCTCGCCGCCGGCTACGCAGTGGATCGCCTCCGTCCTGCCCTCATCCGGGAGCTCAGATTCGCGCCGCACGACTGGCGCGAGCCCGCGGTGTCGGCCGCTCTCGTGCTCGTGATCTTAGCGCCTGCTGCGGTCGAAACGATTCACTCGCATCCCTACGGACTGTCACATTACAACGCGCTCGCCGGCGGCCCGCCTGGTGGCGCGGATCTCGGCATGAACCGGCAGTTCTGGGGCTACTCCGTCAACACACTGCTTCCCTGGCTGAATGCGACTCTTCCGCCAAACGCGAAGTTGTATCCGCACGACTGGAATTACGACTCGTGGGAGCTGTACCTGCGTGCACGCCAGCTCAGGCCAGACATCATTGATACCGACGTCGTCGGTGGATCCGATGCCGCGCTTGTGATTCACGAAAGACACTTCAACGCCGTCGACTTCGCGATCTGGGAGGAGTACGGTCACGTGCAGCCGGAGCGGGTGCTGACGCTCGACGGCGTTCCGCTCGTGTCCGTATATCTGCGGCAGAAATGAGCGACGGCGTTGGTCAAGCACTCCCGAGATCGAAGACGAAGTGCGCCCACTTGTCCGTCGCGCATGAAATCTCGATTCGCAGATGGCGTTCGCCCTGCGCTGCGCCGATTGGGACGGCGAATTCGGTCCACCCGCGCGATCGTCGAGCCTCGCCTTCGAACGCCGAACGACCGTCGATCAGGATCTTGAAGCGCACCGGCGCCTCCAGCTTGAGGCCGGTTGCCTGCATGACTGAATAGTCCGTCAAGCCGGCAAAGCCGCGCAGTAGCTCTCCCATTTTCGCCGCTGGCGTTTCGATCACCAGCGTGCTGCCATTTCGCGGATGCGCCCATAGACCGTCGCGCACGCCGCCGCCGCTGCGCTGACGCGTAACGCCGACGGCATCCCACAGGGGCGTCCCAAAGACCCACTGCCGCTGCACGGCTCCTTCGCCGCCGGCGCCGGCCACTTCATGCATGTCCGAGGCCGAATACGCGTGCGGTTCGGTGCGCGCGTCGATGCGGCGATCGCCCTCTAGGCGGTATACCTCCAGTCGATCGACGGCATCTTTCAGTGTGCGTCCGCCGTTCAGCAGCACGGCCCCGGAAGCATGTGACGTCGCTTCAAGAGAGGTCGACGAAGCGTTGGACGATGGCTCGAGTCGAAATGCGAAATGACGGCTGCGATCGCTCGGCGTGGTGATCAACATCACAACTTCCGCGGCCTTACCGTCGAGACTCGCCGTGTCGGCCGCCAGCTCCTTCCAGCCCGGAGTGTTCGGACAGGACACGTCGACCTTAAGAACCCCGTTCACGTAGACCATCACGTTCACGTTCGCACCCGAGCGGAAGACCAAACCGGAATCGGCGATGCCGTACGTGAGACGAACGGCCTTCTTCATCTCCACCGCGGGGAACGCGACTACGAGCATGGAGTGTTCTTCAGGATGGGCCGCGATCATGTGCCGCTCGACGCCACCGCTCGTCGTGCCAACCTCTTCGACGGCGTCCCATTCCGCCGGCCCGAGCCTCCAGGCGCCACTCTCGCCGCGCTGACTCGCGAACAGCCGGCTCTCGCGAATGACCCCGTTGGCCTGCACTCTTGCGACCAACGCATTCGCGAGGACCGGTTCGCGGGTCGGCGCGTGCGGCTGCTGCCGAAGCCGCCGCGCCGCCCACCCGACGATGTTCTCCGGTGTCGGTTTTCCGGGGAGTTGTTGTGTCTCCGAGAATCCTTCGATGCCGCCACGTGTGAAGACCTCCGCGTGCGCGCCCCACACTGGCAGGACGGTCTTCTGATAGTCACGTGCCTCGAGGTAATGCGAGCGCCATGCGAGCTCGGCATTGCTGTACTGTCCGTAGACGAGGAAGACGAACTCTTGCGCACCGTCGACTTGGGTGATGAACTGGGTGTGCGTCCCCTCGTCGAGCACGCGGATGTCCTTCAGGCCGAACGCCAGTCCCATTCGTTCAGCAAGCAGCCGCGGAATGCCGATCGTGGACGCGGGCGGCATGTACACCACCATCGATGGCCGGTACACTCCCGCGAGGGTCGTCATCAGCTTCGTCCACTGAGGAGACGGCTCGAACAGCTTGTTGCCCAGCAGCCACACTGATCCGACGACGACTGTAAGGGCGAGCGCGGCGCGCACTCCATGCGCGATCTCGACGCCTACCCCGGTGAGTCTGCGCCACGGCAGCGCACCGCACGCGCCGGTTGCCGTGGCGATCCACAGGAGCGGCAGCGCCCATACAAAGTAGCGATCGCGAACATTCATCCGCGCCGCGGCCGCGCCAACAACTACGAGCGGAAGGAGAACCCACAGCGCGGCGATCGCACCCGTGCGCCGGCGCACCGCCAACATTCCGGCGATGGCGAGGATGGCAATGCTTCCAACGTACACGCCGGTTACCACGTGATCACCCGTGCGCAGCGCTCCCCAATCGGCGTTCACGAACCAGAACCGGCTGACGCGGTCGAGGAACGTCGTCGACAGACCGGGCAGCGACACCTCGGGGCGAAGGGGGATTCCGCCGCCCACCAGCGATGTGAAGCGGAAGGCTTGCGGGATCACGAAGACGAGCACGGCAGCAGCCGTGAACGCGAAAGGGGCTAACGGTCGCCACGCGCGAACCGACCGATCCGTCTGCATCTGACGCCAAACGCCAAGGCTGCCGTCGACCAGTAGCGGAACGAACAGCAGCCCCGTGATCATGAATCCGATAAAGTGGACGTAAATGTTGACGACGGAGAGGGTCGCGACCGCGACGAGATCGCCGCGCCGCCGCCGATCGAGATACTGCAGCAGGAAGACCAAGGCCAGGACAGAGAGCAGAACCTGCAGCGAATACATGCGTCCGTTCCGCACGAGCCAGAGGCTGGTCGGCGAAATTGCACCGAGCAAGATCGCCGCGCCTGCGACGACGCGCGAGCCGGAAAACGCCAGGCCCAAGGCGTAGGTGGCCACCAGCGTCAGAGTGAGCAGAATCGCATTGAAGAACTGAACAAAAAAAGGCGATTCACTGATCTTCCTAACGCCGTGAAGAACGAGGAAGTACAGCGGTGACTGGTCCGGCCAAGGGTTGTGCAGAACGAGAGTTGACACGCTCTGACGAGCGAACGTCAGCTCGTTCGACAGCATGTCGTCGTGATCCGCTATGCCCATGCGCTGGAGCCAGACCGTCCAGCCCACGGCGAGGATGATGATAACGAAACCGTAATCACGACGAGCCATCATTAAGCCTTGATCCTTGCCCAGATGAGCTCAATAATAGCGCGGCTAGTTTTCACCGTTAAATTCTGGAGGCTTGATGCGGCGCCCAACAGCATTTTCAACGTTTGTCGTCACGCTGGCGGCGCTCGCCGTCGTCGTGGCTGTGTCGCTGCGGAAAGCCAGTGCGACAACGGAAGGTTCCGGCGGCGGCACCTCCATCGTCTACCACCCCGTCGCAGCTCTGACGCGCAGTGAGTCTGTGAAGGTCCACGTCACGAACTTGTCGAAGGATCAGGCCGAGCCGGCCGTCCGGTTCATGATTATGTTCGCCGACACGCGCGGCTTGCTGTTCCGACCTGAGAGAGTCTGTGAAGTGCGCGCGGGAGAAACGTGTACTGTGACGCTCCCGAGTTCCGCGTGTCCAGCTGGATTTACGAAGGCAGACGACGACCAGGAGCACGGCAAGGGCCCGCATCGGGCGCGCTGCGAATTCCGCGCCATCGTTGTCGGCGAAACGTTGGCATGCTCGCCGACAGGCGCCGAAGGGCCCGAGTGGATGACAAACCTGGAGTTGGTGGACGCGTCTGGCGGGTCGAAGTTCGTCTCCGGTCCGAACGCGGTGCTGAGGCTCCCTCGCGAGGCATGCACGGGCGGCGGTAATGACACTGGCGCGCCGCCGCCGGATTTCTCAGTGCCGGACTCGACGACGCCGCCCGATCAAACGACGCCGCCCGATCAGACGACGCCGCCCGATGGGCCGGCGCTGCCTTTGGGCTCGTAACGTCCCTGCAGTAGGGGGCAATCGCCGCCAGGCCGACCCGCGTGACCGTCAACGTTCCGCGCATTGGCGTGGCCGTCGCTCTGGCTTTGCTGGGTTGGCTCTTCTGGCTGGCGGGCCACCGCGAATGGCAACCGGACGGCCGGCTGGTCGCCATCGAGCCTCGGACGATCTCGGGCGACGAGCCGCACTATCTCCTCGTGCTCAACTCCCTGCTGCGCGACCACGACCTCGAGCTGCAGGACGATTATCGGCGCGTGCGGCTCGGCAGCGCAGAGGCGGGCGTCGGCGGGCGCGGCGCCATCTTCGACCACCACACCTTGTTCCTCGACAAGAACACCGGCGCCACGGCGCGCTGGCGCGACGTCTACGACTGGGGCCGCCGCGTCGCCTGCCCTCCCGCCGATTGCCAAGGCTTCCTCCTGCGAATGCCGCAGTTCGGGCCCCGCGCCGGCATCGTCGAGGTTTCGGCCCACCCCGTGGCGTTTCCGGCGCTCCTGGCCGCAGTGATCGCGCCCCTTCGCCCCACGCCGGAAGAAGCAGAGCGGCGCGCGATCGAGGTCGTCGGACTGCTCGCGTGGCTCGCCTGTGTTGCCAGCTACTTTACCGGCCGGCGTGCCGGGCTCTCCCGCGAATGGGCGCTCGCGGCCGCACTCTTGGTCGGCGCCTGCAGCCCCTTCCTCGCCTACGGCCGCTCGCTCTTCTCCGAAACCACCATCGGCCTGTCGCTTGTTCTCGGTCTCTGGGCGCTACAGGCCGAGCGGCCGGCGCTGGCCGCCCTCGCCGGTTGCGCTGCAATGTGGCTCAAGCCACCCTTCGCGGTGGTCGGCCTCCTCTGGGCCACCGAGCAACTCTGGGCGAGAAAGCCGCGCGCCGCCGTGATTCTCACTCTCGTCACCGGCGCGGGCGGGCTCCTGCTCGTGATCTTCAACTACGCCCTTGCTCGCACGCCGGTGATCGCCGGCGTCGAGGCCTGGCGCTGGGCAGTAAACCTCGAGCCGTTGGCGAACACCTTCCTATCGAACAACTACGGCGTCCTCTACTTCGTGCCGTGGACGCTGCTCGTCGTGATCGCCGCAGTGCGCGCGCGCCCGGAGCGCACCCCTCCTCGCGACGCAGGGCAGGCCCTCCTGCGGCAGATCGCTCTGCCGTCGCTCGTCTACGTTGCGCTCCTGTGCGCCTACAGCCTCGACCCCGGCATGTGCTACGGCCCGCGCTACTGGATTCCGCTGATGCCCTGGCTTGGGCTCGCCGTCGTGCAGCTTGCACAGTGCCGGGGCGTTTGCTTCCGCAGCGCCCTGGTGGTCCTCGCGCTGCTGGGCGCGCTCATCGCCATCCCCGGAGCCCTTCGCTACCGGATGGTCTTCGTCAACGGTCCGGAGAAGGCGTGGCGACCCTAGACTACAGCCAATGCAGATCAGATAAGACGCGTTCGGCTCCCACCGGCTGGGGAGACCGAATCTCGGGTCCATACGATAGACTCTCCCGCCGTGGTTGACGTGATTCGTGCGGGTGTGCTCGCCGAGATCCGCCGCCTGGTCGTGCGGATGGCGGAGGCGGATCCGTGGGGCTACACGCGGATTCGCGGCGCGCTGCAGAACGTGGGACATCGCGTGGGGCGATCCCGACCCGATCGCGAAGGTGCAGAAATTATTCGCGATCGCTGACAGCAAGACGCCGAGCACGACCGCCATGCCAAGGCGCTCCGATCGGGGAATCGAGACGGTGGGCGCCATGGCGGGTTGAAACGCTATAAGCTGTTCGGCGATGCGTCAACCGCTCCTGTCCGTCATCGTGCCCTGCTACAACGAGGAGGCGGTCCTGCCAGAGCTCAAGCGGCGGCTGGAGTCCGTGTGTCGCCAACAGGTGCGCGATGCATACGAGGTGATACTCGTGAACGACGGATCGCTGGATGGGACATGGCGGCTCATTCAGGCGATGGTGTCGGAGACCCCCTGCTTCGTCGGCGTGAACCTCGCCCGCAACTTGGGCCACCAACTGGCGCTGACGGCCGGCCTGTCGCTGTCGCGCGGCGATCGCGTCATGCTTATTGACGCGGACCTGCAGGATCCGCCCGAACTGCTGCCCCAGATGATGGCCACCATGGACGCGGGTGCCGACGTTGTGTACGGCCTGCGTGTGGCCCGGGAAGGCGAATCGTTCTACAAGCGGGCCGCTGCCTGGGTGTTCTACCGGGTTCTGTCGGTGCTCTCGGAGGTCGAGATCCCGAAGGACACCGGCGACTTTCGGCTGATGAACCGTAAAGTTGTCGACGCACTGGCCCAGATGCCCGAACAGCATCGATTCATCCGCGGCATGGTGGCGTGGCTCGGCTTCAACCAGGTGCCGATGCTCTATACGCGAGAACCGCGTGCGGCCGGTTCCACGAAGTATTCCCTGCGCAAAATGGTGCGGTTCTCGGCCGACGCGATCACCGGGTTCTCCATCTCGCCCCTGCGTCTCAGCTCGGTGCTGTCGTTCTGCTGCTTCGTGCTCTCTGGTGTTGTCGCGGTGTACGTGTTGTACGCGTGGTTCGCGTTGAATGTCGTTAAGGGCTGGACAAGTTTGCTCCTGCTGTTCCTGGTCTTTAGTGGCGTGCAGTTGCTGGTACTCGGCGTAATTGGTGAGTACGTCGGACGCACCTATGTCGAGGTGAAGCGACGACCACTATTCGTCGTGAGCGAGATCCTGGCCAACCCGAAGAACGTGAGGGAGCCAAGGTGAGAGCAACACCGTGAAGGAAACCGTGACGTGACCTGCCCCTGCCATGTCACATCACTCAGCCGCGCCGATACTCAAGCCGCGCGATCGTAATAATTCAGCAAGCCGACGAGCCGCTCGAACACCGCGCGAGTCTTGTGACCGGTGAGCTGCATCGCGACCCCGCCCGCACGAGATTGCGCTCCGCAGTCCGACGGAAGTCGTGCGGGATCCGTCCCGGGCGCCCGGCCGCGACCCGCGCCTTCCGCCATGCCTTGTTGACGCGTGGAACTACATGCTCGGGGGCTATCAAGTTCTGAAGAAGTGTTAAGCTACCGCGAAGAATCGCTGCTCGGGCGGCCCCTCACCAGGGACGAAGCGCAGGATGTGGTATTAAAGGTGGGATTGCGCGCTTTAACAAAACGTTAAGTGTCTATTTTTTAGATGCTTAACTACTGTTATTGGCGGAGGGAGAGGGATTCGAACCCCCGGAACCGTTTCCGGTTCAGTGGTTTTCAAGACCACCGCCATCGACCACTCGGCCATCCCTCCGCGTCGAAATTACTAGCAATTCTACGCCTTCGCCGGGTGATTGGCTGACCGAGCGGGCGTGTGTCACCGAAAGTGTCACCGGCGCCTCAATCCGCGCATCAATGCCTTCGGAACATTGTGACAGCTCTTCACGCTCAAGGGTTCACAGAGAAACCGAGGCGCGGATCCTGGCAGTCATGAACCTGTCGGAATTCGAACATGTCATCCTGATCCGCGCTTACCTCGACGATGAAGAATTGTGCGATGAACGAGATGGCCAACGTCAACCCGCACACGCTGACAGTGCCGAGCGCGGATCGCCCACGATCGAATACATTCCTTGACAATTGTCCGGACTAAGTTTACAACCGCGAGATTCGCGCATCCCACGCGACATCGACGAAAGGTGTTGGTCACATGCGACAGACGCGGTCACAGATGCTGCTCGTTCTCGGGTTCGTCGCGACATTGGCGGCCGCCGCGCCGGCGTTCGCGCAGCGCACCTCGGGAGACATTTCAGGCACGGTCACCGACAGCACGGGCGGCGTGTTGCCTGGAGTAACCGTCACCGCGATCTGCGCCGAGACGCGCTTCACTCGTACGGCGGTGACCGACGGGACGGGCGGCTACCGTCTGTCGGAACTTCCGATCTGCGTCTACAAGGTGACGACCGATCTGGCGGGTTTCAAAACGATCGCGCGCGACGCGCAGGTGACGCCGAATTCCGTCGCGAAGGCGGATTTTAAACTGGAAGTGGGCGCGCAGTCGGAAACCATCACCGTCGAGGGCCTGTCGCCCGTCATCGAATTCTCCGACAGGCTGAACAACCGCGTTGACGCGAAGCGCATCGAGTCGATTCCGTTGAGCGGCCGCGACTTCAACTCGCTGCTCAGCATCACCCCTGGCATCCAGCACTCGGCGGGCGGCGGCTTCCAGGGGATCAATGCGAGCGGCGCGCGGACCTCGTCGAACAATTTCATGATCGACGGCATCTCGAACAACGACCGCTACTACGGCGACTCGGTCCTGAACCAGGCCGGCGTCGTCGGCGTCCCGGCGACGCTCGTGCCGATGGACGCGATTGGCGATTTCACCGTGCAGCAGACACCCTCGGCGGAATTCGGCGTCAAGGGCGGCGCCGCGATCAACGTCGTCATGAAGAGCGGCGGCAACGTCCCGCACGGCACCGGCTACTACTTTCGCCACGACGACTGGACCGACTCGCCGAATTTTTTCGTGAAGCGCTCGGGCGGCACGGCGACGCCGGTGAAGAACCAGCAGTACGGCGGGACGATCGGCGGTCCGATTCAGAAGGACAAGACCTTCTTCTTCGGCTATTTCGAGGGCCAGCGGCTGGCGGTCACCTCGCCCTACGACACGCACATCCCGACCGCCGGACAATTGGGCGCGGCGCGATCACGCATCGCCGTTGCGGGACTCAAGACCAACCCCATCGGCGAGGCGCTGCTGCAGTACTACCCGATCGATCCGAGCGCGTGCGCCACGGACGCGTGCAACGCGCAGAGCCATGTGCTGGCGCCGAACATCGCGAACATGTCGACGTTTTCAGTGAAACTCGACCACCAGTTGAACGCGAACAATCTGATCAACGAGCGCGTGTTCTTCGGCAACAGCTACCAGTCGGCGCCGGCCGGCAACAGCGGGGAGATCATCCCGCCGGGCGGCCCCACCGACTTGTTCAACTCGGTGGCCGATCCGACGCGTGTGGCGCTGGTCGGCTTCGTCTGGAACTCGGTGCTGTCGAACCGCACGCTGCTTGAAACGCGTTTCGGCTACAACTACATCTCGCAGACAATCGAGCCGAACAACAAGATCGATCCCAAGAGCCTGGGCATCAACACCGGTCCCCTCGACGCGGCCGACCTCGGCGTGCCTGGCGTATCCACGCCGTTCGGCCACATCGGCGGCGTCACCGGCTACCCGATCACCACGGCGCCGACCACGACGACGCAGATTTCGTCGTCGCTGACGCACACGCGCGGATCGCAGACCTTCAAGGCCGGCGGCACCTGGGAGTACGCCTACAACCGCAGCGTGCGTAACAATGCACGCACGGGTCTGACGGCCAATGGCAGCACGTCGAACGACGTCGACGGGCTGGTCGGCCTCCTGCTCGGCCGCTTCGAGAGCGCGTCGCGCTCCTTCGGGTCGACCGAACGCCACCTGCACCAGA
>JAYVMG010000238.1:0-10744 GCA_043759095.1 Acidobacteriota bacterium
CCGGCGGACGCGACCGAGGATCACCTGCGCGAACTCGCGCTTGCCGACCCCGCCGTGCGGGCGCACACAGACGGCAAGACGATTAGGAAAGTGGTTGTGGCGAAGGGGCCCCTCGTCAGCGTGGTGGTGTCATGAAGCTCGCCACCACGGGGGACACAGTGGACACGGAGGACAGGACCCGAAGACACTTTGTCTTCAGTGTCCTCAGCGTTCTGTGTGGTGGAGCGCTTTCGTCCTGCGGCTACTCTCTCGCGGGCCGCGGCTCGTTCCTCCCCGTCTACATCAAGACCATCGGCGTTCCGACCTTCGCCAACCGCACGGTCATCTTCAACCTCGAAACGTTGGTCACGCAGAAAGTCCGGTCCGAGTTCATCGGCCGCGGGAAATATCAGATCCTGCCGGAGGCCAACGGCGTCGACGCGCTGCTGTCCGGCGAGATCACGGCGGTCAGTATTCAACCGTCCACCTTCAACGTGGGTCAGCTGGCGTCGCGCTACACGATCACCATGACCGCCAGGATCGAGTTGCGCGACGTCCGCGAGAACAAAGTGCTGTGGGAGAACCCCAGCGTGATGTTCCGGCAGGAGTACGACGCCACGGCCGGCCGCAACGTCGTCGATCCGGCATCGTTCTTCCAGCAGGACACCAACGCGCTCGAACGCATGAGCACCGAGTTCGCCCGCACCATCGTCAGCGCGATCCTCGAGGCCTTCTAGGTGGGCAGCCTCACCCCGGCCGCTGTTCGCAAGCAGATCGCAGCCGGGACACCGGACGCGATCTATCTGATCCTCGGCGAGGACGAGGTGGAGAAATCCGGGCTGGCTGGCGAGTTTGCCGAACTGGTGGACGAAGGGCTGCGCGCGTTCAACGTCGAGCGGATCCACGCCGGCGACCTGACGACGGGTGACAGGCTCGCTGACGGCGTGGCCGCACTCGTGGCTGCCGTCCGCACCCTGCCGATGATGGTCCCGCGCCGCGTCGTCACGGTCCACCAGGCCGAGACGCTGATCGCGCCCAAACGCGAGAGTGACGCCGCGACCCGCGCGTTGGAGCAGTTCGAAGCGCTCATCAAGAACCCTGAACAGCAGACGACGCTGGTGCTGGTCGCGACGTCGGTGGACAAGCGCGGCAAGATGTTCAAGGCGCTGCAGAAGCACGCGACGATCGTCGAGTGCGGCGCACTCGAGGATCTCGCGGACGCCGAGCGCTGGGTCCGCACGCGGGTGGCTGCCGCGGATGCCGTGATCGACCCGACCGCCGCGCGCCTGGTCGCGCAGCGCGCGGGCGTCGACGTGAAGCGTCTGCGCGCGGACGTCGACCGGCTGCTGCTCTACGCGCTGGGGCAGAAGCAGATTACGGTGGAGGATGTGCGGGAGGTGACCGGGCCTGCGGCGCTGCAGGACGACTGGGCGATGACCACCGCGATCGAGGCGGGGCAGGCGGCGGAGGCGCTGCGTCAGCTCGCGTTGATGTTCGACGCCGGGGCGCCGGCGGAAAAGATTCTGGGCCAGCTCGGCTGGCTCGTGCGGACGAAGTTCCCCGCGCTCGCGCCGGGCGACGTTCGCCCGGCGATCGAGGCATTGTTCCGGACCGACCTGGATCTCAAGCGGTCAGCCGGCGACCCACGCGTTCTCGTTGAACGCCTGATCGTCGAATTGTGTGCGGGGAAGCGAGTGGCGGCGCGACGCTGGTGACGCTTGGCTGAGGCCTTCGCGCTCCGGCGCCGCAACTACGCCGCTTTGCGGGCGATACGGGTCGTCAGGCGCGACTTGTAACGGCCGGCCGCGTTCCTGTGAATAATGCCCTTGCTGGCCATCTTGTCGATGAGCGAGATGGTCTGCTTCAGCCCGTTCTTGGCGCCCGCCAGATCGTTGCCGTCGATCGCGGCGCGGATGACTTTGAGGGCGTTACGCAGGCGCGAACGGAACTGTCGGTTGCGCTCGCGGTTCTTTAGACTCTGCCGATGCGCTTTAAGCGCGGATTCGTGCGATGCCACGTGATCTTTAACCTCCGGAAACCCCTAATCTTAACACAATGGCCCTTTCAGTCGAGCATTTCGGTCGCACCTACGCGACCGCCACCGGTACCTTCATCGCGGTCGAGGACCTGTCGTTCACGGTCGGCGCGGGCGAGATCGTCGGCCTGATCGGGCCCAACGGCGCCGGCAAAACCACCACTCTGCGCTCTCTGGCCGGCATCCTCCGGCCGTCCTCCGGGCATGTCCGCATCGACGGCCACGATCTCATCGATGCGCCGCTCGAGGCGAAACGGCGCCTCGCCTTCATGCCCGACGAACCGCACCTGTTCGAATACCTCACGGTCGAGGAGCATCTGCGTCTGGTCGCGCGACTCTATGGCGTGACCGATTTCGATCGCCGATCCGCCACCCTGATCGAGGAACTCGAGCTGAAGGGGAAGGAGCGGTCGCTGCCGGGCGAACTCTCGCGCGGAATGCGCCAGAAGGTCGTCATCGCGTGCGGCCTCGTGCGCAACGCGACGACGTTGCTCTTCGATGAGCCGCTGACGGGACTGGACCCGATCGGCATCCGCCGCATGCGCAACACCATCGTCGCGCGGGCGCGCGAGGGCGCGGCGATCCTCCTGTCGTCGCACCTGCTGCACCTCGTGGAGGAGGTCTGCACCCGCGTGATCATTATGGACCGCGGGAAAAAGATCGCCGACGGCACGTTTGCGGAACTCGCCGCGCGTCCCGACCTCGTGACCGCAGGGTCGAGCCTCGAACAGATCTTCCTGCGCGTCACGGGGCATGATGCGCAGCCGTAGCGCTCCACCACGGTGGACACGGAGGACAGGAGGATCTGACCTGTACGACCATACTGCCGTGTCCCCTGTGTTCACCGTGGTGGAGAGCTGTCGCTGATATGTTGTCCGCTAGCCTCTACATCATTGTCTGCAGCTTTCGGAATCAGCTGCGCGTCCGGCTGCGGCGGCTGAAGCAGCCGCGGTATCTGCTCGGCGCGATCGTCGGCGTGGCGTACCTCTATTTCAGTTTCTTCGCGCGGTGGCGCACGTCGCGCGCCACCGCGGCGCGCCGCAACGGGCGTTCGACGCCGCTGCCAGCCATGATGGCCACGCTGACGGCGGCCGGCCCGGCGATCGGCGCGCTGGCGCTGCTGGCGGTCACCGTGTCCAGCTGGATCATGCCGTTCAACAGCGGCCTGCTGGATTTTTCAGAACCCGAGGTGCAGTTCCTGTTTCCCGCGCCCGTGTCGCGGCGGCAGTTGCTGATTCACCGGATGCTGCGGTCGCAGATCGGCATGTTGTTCGGCGCGCTCGTCGTCGGCGTGGTGTCGGGCTCGTCGCTCGGCGGATTCACACGGCTGCGGATCTCGATCGGCATCTGGATTCTGCTGGTCACCGGGAAAATCTATTTTACGGGCGTCACGCTGGCCCGCGCCCGCCTGCGGTCGAAGGACGCGCGCAGCCGCCGCGTCGCGTGGCTGCCGATCGGTGTGATGACGGCTGCGGTCGTCGTGGTCGCGACCGCGCTGGCGCGCGAGCACCTGCATGCGCCGCCGAACGGTTTCGAAGAAGTCCTGCACCTGCTCGGCCGCGTGTCGACGACGAGTCTGTCAGGCATCGCGTTGTGGCCGTTCATGGCCATCGTGCGGCCCATGTTCGCCGAGTGGCCGTTGGCGTACGTGGCTGCACTGGTCCAGGCGCTCCTGGTCATGCTCGCCATGGCCGCATGGATGCTGATGAGCGACGAGGCGTTTCAGGATGCGGCGGCCGACGTCGCTGAGCGGCGCAGCCTCGAGCTGTCCACGAAAGGCGCGGCGACCTACAAGGTGCGCTCCGTCGGCTGGACGCTGGCGCCCATCGGCCGGCCGGAAACGGCGTTCGCGTGGAAAGCGGCCATGCAGACGCTGCGCACGGTGGATAAACGCAGCATGGTCCGCATGCTGGCGATCCTCGGCATGCTGACCGCCGTCGCCGCGTCGCTCGGCCAGGCGAACAAGCTCGCCTCGCTGGTCGGCGCCTTTTCGTTGGCCGGCGCCGTGTTCGCGATCCTGATGGCGCCCCAGGTGCTGCGCATCGACATGCGGCAGGATCTGGGTCATCTCGAGTTGCTGAAGACCTGGCCGGTGAAGGCGTCATCAGTCATCCGTGGTCAGCTGCTGTGGCCTGGTGTGCTGATCACCGGCGCCGCGTGGACGCTGCTTGCCGTGGCGATGTCTCTCTCCGGGACAGTCCTGACGTCGGTGAGTCTTGGCTGGCGCATGAGCGGCGGCGTGGCCCTCGCGCTCCTCGCGCCGTCCCTCGTCCTGTCGCAGTTGACGATTCACAACGCGGTCGCGCTGATGTTCCCGGCCTGGGTGCCGCTCGGCAATCAGCGGTCGCGCGGCCTCGATGCGATGGGGCAGCGCCTGATCATGCTCGGCGGCACGTGGCTGCTGCTGATTCTCAGCGCGGCGCCCGGTGCGATCGCCGGCGGCATCATCTGGTTTGCGCTGGGACGATTCGTCGGGCCGGTGGCGCTGGTGCCGGCGGCGGCCGTCTGCACGGTGATTGTCGGGATGGAAGTGCTGCTCGCGACCGAGGCGCTTGGTCCGTTGTACGAACGGCTGGATGTGCTGGCGGTCGAACGCGCCGAGTAGCTAGTGTTTGACGTTCGAGTAGCTAGGAATGGCGCGACCGTCGGTGGTCAGGTCCGTGCCTTTGACGATCGTCTTGTCGCGCATCGCGGCGGGGCGGCCGGCCATCTTGTTGATTTGCGCGACGTAACTTTTCGTCTCGCGGTACGGCGGCACGTTCTGGCCATGCTTGTCCACAGCGCCAGGTCCGGCGTTGTACGCGGCCAGCGCCAGTTCCTCGTTGTTTCCGTACCGATCGAGCAGCTCACGCAGATACGCGACGCCTCCGCGCACGTTCTCCACCGGGTTGAACGCGTTCTTCACGCCGTACTGTTTCGCGGTGGCCGGCATCAGCTGCATCAGTCCCATCGCACCCTTCGGTGATCGCGCGTCCGGGTTGAATCCCGATTCCACTTGCATGACCGCGCGCACCAGGTCCGCGCGCACCCCGTTCGTCCGGCTGTGTTCAGTGATCAGGCTGTCGTAGGCCCGCGCGCGCTCGGCCAACACAGGACGTGTGGAACGGATGCCCTGAGCCTTCGGCACCGCATAAGACGTGAGCTTCTCGGCGCTGGCAGGGCGGACGTTCGAGAGCACGGTCCGGCCGCTGGCGTCGTGAAACGTATAGATCTGGGCGTACGCCGGCGCCGACAAGGCAAGGAACGCCCCGGCAATACCGATACGGCTGAGCATGTTGAGCAAGGACAACAGTTTACCACCCCGATTCGCCGGGCGAGAAGAACTGTTGGATGTATCGGCCCGAAGAGGACCGGAGGCTAGAGGCTCAGACGGTTCAGGGCTTAGGGCCAGGACTTGCAAGGAGCCGCGCCAGAACAGCCTCGCTCGCGTTCAGCATCTCGTCGATCTTCTCGGGCTGTTTTCCGCCCGCTTCTGCGAAATCGGGGCGGCCGCCGCCGGCTCCGCCGACGATCGGCGCGATCTCTTTCACGATCTGACCGGCCTTCACGCGCAAAGTCAGGTCTGCCGTCACCGCGACGACGATCTGCACTTTCCCTTCGCTCTCCGATGCGATGACGACGACGCCGCTCTTGATCTGGGCCTTCAGCGAGTCCGACAGACCGCGCAGTGCATCCTTGTCCAGACCGCTGACCCTCCGCCGCGCCAGCTTCACGCCCGCCACATCCGTCGCAGCGTCTGCGCCGGTCGACGCGCTGCCGCCCATCGCCAGCTTCGTTTTCAGCTGCGTCACGTCGCGGGCGAGCCGCTTGCTCTCGGTCTGCAGTTTCTCGATCGTCTCCACCGCCTGCGCGTCGGTGACGTGCAGTGCGTCGACGATGGACGACAGCGTCGCGCGCTGATGCTGCGCCCACGCGACCGCGCCGGCGCCGGTCAGCGCGTCGATGCGCCGCGTGCCCGCCGCGACGCCACTCTCGCCGACGACCGCGAAGAAGCCGATATCGCCGGTCGCCGTCACGTGCGTCCCACCACACAACTCCAGGCTGAACCCCGGCACGCTGACGACTCGGACCTGGTCGCCGTACTTCTCGCCGAACAGCGCCATCGCGCCCGCGTTGATGGCTTCCTGCGTCGAGCGGACTTCCGTGGAGACCGGCGTGTTGCGCGTGATCTGCTCGTTGACGAGCCGCTCGATGCGATCGGTCTCCTCGCGCGTCACCGGCTGAAAGTGCACGAAGTCGAAGCGCAAGCGATCGGGCGAGACGAGCGAGCCCGCCTGTTTGACGTGGGAGCCCAGCACCTCGCGCAGCGCCGCGTGCAGCAGGTGCGTCGCCGTGTGATTGCGCCGCGTCGCGTTGCGGACGCCGGCGTCTACTTCGGCGGTCACGATGTCGCGCACGTTCAGCTGACCGGACGTCACCCGGACCTTGTGCAACCGTGGCCACTGACCGACGCGGTGAATCGACTCGACGGCCGCTTCGCCTGTCGGAGCACAAATGCGTCCCGAATCCGATACCTGGCCGCCAGACTCGCGGTAGAACGGCGTCTTGTTCAACGCGACGAAGCCGCTGTGCCCCTCGGCCAGGGAATCGATGTCGACCCCGTCTTCTCCAAACAAGGCAGCGACTTGTGCCCCGGCGACTGTGGTCTGGGCGTAGCCGTCGAAATGATCTCCAACCTTGTCCAGGAGGCTCTTATCCCCGCGCGTCACCCAGGCAAGTTCCTCGGCCTTCTTGAAGCTGCCGCCCGCGCGCGCCTTCGTGCGCTGACCTTCCATCGACGCATCGAACGCCGCCTTGTCGACGGTGACGCCTTGCGTGGCTGCCGTGTCTTCAATGAAATCGTAGGGGATGCCGAACGTGTCGTACAGCTGGAACGCGACGGCGCCGGGGAGCGTCTTCGACTTCGTCCCGGTCACCTTGGCGAGCTCCGCCTCGAGTCGGGGAAGGCCGTCGGTCAGCACCGTCTCGAAGCGGTTTTCTTCCGCGAGGATCGTCTTCTCGATCATCGCGCGGTTGTGGCGGACCTCGGGATACGCGTCGCCCATCTCGCGATCGAGGATCCGCACGAGGCTGTGCATGAACGGCTCGGTGAAGCCCAGGTGCTTGCCGTGGCGCATCGCGCGCCGCATGATCTTCCGCAGCACGTACCCGCGCCACTCGTTCGAGGGAATCACGCCGTCCGCAATCAGAAACGTCGTCGCGCGAATGTGGTCGGCGACGACCCGCATCGAGACGTCAGAGGGGCTCATGCTGCCGGCGTAGGTGTGCTTCGGCGAAGCCGACGAGAGAGAAGACAGTCGGCCGATCTCGGTCAGCAGCGGCATGAAGACGTCGGTGTCGTAGTTCGATTCTTTTCCTTGCAGCACCGCGGTGATGCGCTCGAGGCCCATGCCCGTGTCGATCGACGGGGCGGGCAGCGGCGTCAGCACACCGCCGGCGCTGCGCTCGAACTCCATGAACACGTTGTTCCAGATTTCGATCTCGGGATCGGCGCCGGCGCCGCCGCGCACGAAGTAGATCTCGGAGCAGCGGCCGCAGGGACCGGTGTCGCCCATCTGCCAGAAGTTGTCGTCAGAGCCGAGCTCGAGGATGCGGTCGCCTGGCACGCCCAGGCTGCGCCAGATGTCGTACGCCTCCTCGTCTCGCGGGATGCCGTTCTCGCCCTTGAAGATCGAGACGACCAGTTTATCGGCCGGCATTTTCCACACGTCGGTCAGCAGCGTCCACGCGAAGGGCAGGGCGTCCTTCTTGAAATAGTCGCCGAACGAGAAGTTGCCCAGCATCTCGAAGAAGGTGTGATGCCGGTGCGAGGGGCCGACGTTGTCCAGGTCGTTGTGCTTGCCGCTGACGCGCATCACCTTCTGCGATGTCGTGGCGCGCGTGTAGTCGCGCTTCTCGCGGCCAAGAAACAGATCCTTGAACTGGTTCATCCCGGCGTTGGTGAACAGCAAGGTCGGGTCGTCGCCCGGGACGAGTGGCGCGCTGGCCACCGCGCGGTGGCCGTGCTGCTCGAAGTATTTCAGGAAGGACGCCCGGATCTCGTTCGCGGTCATCACTTCATTCTATAAGCCTTCAGCGTGTTCATCACGCGATCCGACTCGAAGCCCTGCCCGATCAGATACCGGAACAGTCGCTGGAACTCGCGGTCGTCGGCGATCGACTCGCGTCCGCGCAACCGCTTGCGCAGCGATCCCTCGATCAACGCCTCCTCGTCCAGCGCACCGAAGACCTCGTCGAGCGCCTGTTTGGCGACGTCCTTCGCGATGCCGGCGCGTTCGAGCTGCATCCGGACGCGGATCTTCCCGCGCTTGCGGATGCCGGTCTCCGTCCGCGCGATCGCTTCCGCTACCCGCACGTCGTTGATCGCGCGTTCCTCGCGCAGACGCGTCACCGCCTCCTCGATTTCGTCCGGCTCGTGTTCCTTGCGCGCCAGGCGCTGGCGCACCTGCTTCTCGGACAGCTCGCGCCGTCCCAGCATTTTCAGGCCGTCGATGTATGCGGAGGACATGGCGTGCGATGGGGGTGGCTACAGCCGCACGCTACCAGTCAGGGTCGCGCGTGCCGAATCTGGTGATCTCCGGACTGAGGGCGGCTTTCGCCATCTGGTCCCGGCTCATGTCGCCGGAGGTCGAGATGCCCTGGAACCTCAGCTTGAACTCATCGACATTGCTCGCCCAACGTAGCGCTTCCTCGTAGGTCACCAGCTTCCGTTCGAGCAGGCTGAAGATCGACTGGTCGAACGTCTGCATGCGGTACTGCGACGTGCCGGCGGCGATTGCGCTCGGGATCAGGTGCGTCTTGTCCTTGTCGACGATGCAGTCCCGGATGAAGGGCGTGCTGATCATCACTTCGACGGCGGGCGCGCGGCCTTTGCCGTCGGCCAGCGGCAGCAGGCGCTGCGAGATCACTGCCTTGAGCACACTGGCCAGCTGCAGGCGGATCTGCTTCTGCTGGTGTGGCGGAAATACCGCGATGATGCGGTTGATCGTCTCGGTCGCATCGAGCGTGTGGAGCGTCGAGAAGACGAGGTGCCCCGTCTCGGCGGCGAGCAGACCGGTTTCGATCGTCTCGAAGTCGCGCATCTCGCCGACGAGGATGACGTCGGGGTCCTGCCGCAGCGCGCTGCGCAGCGCCTGCGCGAACGAGCGCGTATCGACGGCGACCTCGCGTTGGTTGACCATCGACAGGTTGTCGCGGTGCAGGAACTCGATCGGATCCTCCACCGTCATGACGTGCGCGGAGCGTGTCTGATTGACGTGGTCGATCATCGAGGCCAGTGTCGTGCTCTTGCCGCTGCCGGTCGTGCCGGTGACGAGGACGAGCCCGCGTTCTTCGGAGGCGATCGTTTTCAGGACCGGCGGCAGGCCCAGTTCGTCGATCGTCCGGATCTGCATCGGGATGATGCGCAGGACCAGGCCGACGGTGCCACGCTGCTGGAAGATGTTGCAGCGGAACCGACCGAGCCCCGGCACGCTGTACGCGAGGTCGACTTCCTGAGCTTCGTTGAACTTCTGGCTTTGCGTCGCCGACATGATTGCCGCGGCCATGGCCACCACGTCCTCTGGGTCGAGTCTCTTTTCGTCGCTCGCCAGCGTGAGCGCGCCGCGGACGCGCATCATCGGAAAGGTGCCGACCTTCAGGTGGAGGTCTGATGCCCCGTTCTCGACGGCGATTTTCAGCAGGTCGTTGACATGCATTTAGCTCTCAGCCCCTAAGCCCTCAGCCCTTCGTGCCGGCGCCGACGGCGCCGAGCGTCTTTCGCAGCGGCGCCTCGTCCGGGTACACGTAGGTGAGCCAACCGTGCGTGTCCGGCACTTCGCCGTTGATGACGTCGAAGAACGCCTGCTGAAGGGCTTTGGTCACGGGGCCGCGTGCGCCGGCGCCGACCTGCAGCTTGTCCACGGATCTTACCGGCGTGACTTCGGCGGCGGTGCCGACAAAGAACACCTCGTCGGCGATGTAGAGCGCTTCGCGCGGGATCACCGACTCGCTGACGGTGTAGCCGAGATCGCGGGCCAGCGTCATCACCGAATCGCGCGTAATGCCGCCGAGGATCGACGACCCGAGCGGCGGCGTGTACACGATGCCGTCGCGCACGATGAAGATGTTCTGGCCGCTGCCTTCGCTGATGTTGCCGGACACGTCGAGCGCGATGCCTTCGGCGTAGCCGTCGGCGAGCGCCTCCATCTTGATCAGCGCGGAGTTCGCGTAGTTCGCGGAGCTCTTGGCCATCGCCGGCAGCGTGTTGGGCGCCATGCGCGACCACGAGGAGATCTTGACGTCGGTGCCCTGCTCGAGCGCTTCCTTGCCGAGGTACGCGCCCCATTCCCACAGGAGGATCGCCGCGTCGACGGGGCAGGTGAGCGGGTTCACGCCGAGCGAGTCGTAGCCGCGATACAGAATCGGCCGGATGTAGCAGGCCTTCATGTTGTTGGCGCGGATGGTGTCGAGCACAGCGCTGGTCCAGCCCGCCAGATCGAGCGGATACTCCATGCGATAGATTTTCGCGGAGTGCTGGAGTCGGCGCATGTGCGCCTCGAGGCGGAAACAGGCGGAGCCTTTTGGCGTCGCGTAGCAGCGCGCGCCTTCGAAGACGCCGCTGCCGTAGTGGATGACGTGGGTGGCGATGTGGACGTTCGCGTCCTTCCAGTCGACCAGCTTGCCGTTCATCCAGATCGTGCCTGTGCCCGGAAACGCCATGAGGAGTGCTCCTTACGGCGATTCTATCGC
>JAYVMG010000239.1:0-4040 GCA_043759095.1 Acidobacteriota bacterium
AGCGCCGGCGTAACAGCGGTGCGCTCGAGCGGCTACACGGTGACGCCGATCACGGATCGCGATGACGCCGATTACGGTCCCTCACTGCTGGCGCAGACGGCCTCACTCGCCGCCCGCGTGCTCGTCGTGGATGTCCGCGATGCGCTATCGCGCGCGTCGCTCGACCGGGTCCGCGCCTCCGGCGTCCGCGTCGTCGCGATCGACGATGGCAGCGAGCGACGGCTCGCGGCGGACCTCGCGTTCTACCCACCCGTGCCGCAAGTGGAGGAGTTCGACTGGACCGGCTTCACCGGCGCGCGCTACGCCGGCTGGGAATGGGTCGTGCTGAAGCGCGAGTTCGCCGCCGAGCCCGGTGTGGCGCACGGCGTCGGCGTGGCGCACGGCGTCGGCGTGGCGCACGGCGTCGGCGTGGCGCACGGCGTCGGCGTGGCGCAAGACTTCAGTCTTGCGATCTCCACCCACCCGATCGACATCCTCGTCACGATGGGTGGCAGCGACCCGGCGGGGATGACGGAGTTCGTCCTAGACGCGCTGAACCTGCTGCCACGGCCGATGGCCGTGCAGGTCGTCATCGGCCCGGCGTTCACCCGCGCACCAGCGCTGGCGGCCATCGTCTCGCGCTCGAAGCACGCGGTGCGTGTGACACAGGGGCCGGACGCGATGGCGCCGCTGATGCGCGAGAGCCTGATCGCGATCGCGTCATTCGGGGTCAGCGCCTACGAGCTGGCGGCGTGCGGCGTGCCGGCCGTGCATCTGTGTCTGACCGCGGATCACGCGCGCTCGGCGTCCGCCTTCGAGCGCGAGCGGATCGCGCAGTCGCTTGGCGTGTTCCCGGCAGTTCAGCCTGCGCAACTCGCAGACGCCGTGGCCGGGTTATTGAGCGATCCGCGACGGCGGGACGAGATGGCGGCCCGGGCGCGCGCGCTCGTCGATGGACGCGGCGCGAAACACGTCGCCGACCGTATCATCGCGGGGCTATCATAAGCGGTCCATCACGGGGCCTCATGGATCACGCTTTTACCGTCGGCGTCGAGGAAGAATTTCAAATCGTCGATCCCGCGACGTGGGAACTTCGGTCGCACGTGTCCGAACTCCTTGCGTCCAGCGCGCCGGCGTTCGGCGAACACATCAAGCGCGAGATGCATCAGTCGATCGTCGAGGTCGGCACCAAGATCTGTGGCTCGATCGAAGAACTCGCGACCGAAATCATCCGCACCCGACGCGACCTCGCTGACGCCGCGGAGCGCGTCGGGCTGCGCATTGCCGCCGCCGGCACCCATCCGTTTTCGAACTGGATGGATCAGGTCATATCTCCGGGCGAGCGGTACGAGACCATCGTCGAGGAGCTGCAGCAGCTGGCGCGATCGCTGCTGATCTTCGGGCTGCACGTGCACGTCGCGGTGCCCGATCCCTCGTCGATGATCGATCTGATGAACGAGGCGCGCTACTTCCTGCCGCACCTGCTCGCGCTGTCGACGAGCTCGCCGTTCTGGATGGGCCGCGACACCGGCCTGAAGTCGTACCGCACGACCGTCTTCCGCCGGTTTCCGCGGACTGGCATCCCCGATCATTTCGCGTCGTGGACCGAGTACGAGGAGTACGTTGAGCAACTCGTCGAGCTGAACTGCATCGACACCGGCAAGAAGATCTGGTGGGACCTGCGGCCGCAGCCGACGTTCGGCACGCTGGAGTTCCGTATCTGCGATGTGCCCACCGCGCCGCGCGCCTCGATCGCCATCGCCGCGCTCGCGCAGGCCATCATCGTGAAGTTGTACCGCCTTCGCGAGAAAAACCTCGGCTTCCGCCGCTACCATCGCGCGCTGATTGAAGAGAACAAGTGGCGCGCCGCCCGGTGGGGCATCGAGGGCAAGCTGATCGACTTCGGCAAACGCCGCGAGGTGCCGATGCGCGAGCTCGCCACCGAGTTGCTCGAGTTTGTCGATGACGTGGTGGACGACCTGGGCAGCCGCCGGGAAATCGAGTACGTCCGGAAGATCCTGACGGACGGGACCAGCGCCGAGAACCAGGTGCGGGTGTACCGCGACACCGGCGACCTGCGCGCCGTCGTGCAGTCGCTCGTCGACGAGACGCGCGAGAGCACGGAGCAGTCGGCGAAGACGTATCACGTGTGAGCAGAGCTTAGGGCTCAGGGCTGGGGCTGTGACTATGAAGATCGGTTTGCTGTGCGGCCGCGAACACTCGTTTCCACCGGCGTTTCTCGGTCGGGTGAACACGCTCGGCGCCCCGCACGGGATCACTGCGGAGTTCCTGACGCTGACCGGGACGAAGATGGGCGAGCCGTCCGGCTACGCGGTCATCGTCGATCGCATTTCGCACGAGGTCGAATATTTCCGCGCATACCTGAAGCACGCCGTCCTCGAGGGCGCGTACGTCATCAATAACCCCTTCTGGTGGACGGCGGACGACAAGTTCTTCAACTACTCCGTCGCGCAGAAGCTCGGCGTCGCCGTACCGAAAACGGTGGTGCTGCCGCAGAAGTCGTACCCGAAGGACATCGATCTGGCGCCCGAGTCGCTGCGCAACCTCGGGTATCCGATCGACTGGGACGGGTTGCTCGACTACGTCGGCCGCCCGGCGATCCTGAAACCGTACTCCGGCGGCGGCTGGAAGCACGTCTACAAAGTGCACGACAAGCCCGAGCTGATCGCCGCGTACGACGGCACCGGACCGTACTGCATGACGCTGCAGCAGTTCATCCACTTCGACCAGTACGTGCGCTGCTTCACGTTCGGCAAGACGGACATCGTCCCGGTTGCCTACGATGTGCATCAGCGGCGTTATCTCGTGGATCACACGTATCTCTCGCCGGAGCTGGGCGCGCGCGTCGTGCGCGACGCTCAGACGCTGAACAACGCGCTCGGTTACGAGATGAACACGATCGAGTTCGCCATCCAGGACGGCGTGCCGTACGCGATCGACTTCCTCAACCCCGCGCCCGACTTCGAACGTGACCGCATCACGCCGTTCTACTTCGACATCGTCGTGCAGAAGATGGCCGATTTGGTGATTGATCGCGCGTTACAGGGCAAGCCGCAACAGACGTGGCCGCGCTGGGCGACCATGACCGGGCTCGCTGATGCGAGCCCGGTCTAGGGCGTAGGGCTCAGGGCTGCGCGTGATCTCACCGATCGATACCTGGAACAGTCTGCTCGCGGGCGCCGACTCGTCCGCGATGTGCGTGCGGCTGTCGGCGCAGATGCGCGAGCGGCGGCTGCGATTCGGCGACCGTGTGATCTGCCCGTTTCTCCGCCCGTTCTTTCTCGACGCCGCTGACGAGGCACGCGTGCAGGGCGTCTCGGAAATGCTCTGGACGCTCGGCGAGCGCGTGGCGCGCGTGGCCGCCGAGTCGCCCGAGATGCTTGCGGATCTTGCGCTCAGCGACGCCGAGATCCGGCTCGCGCAGATCGATCCCGGCTACGCCACCACCAGCACCGCGGCGCGCGCTGACGCCTTCATCCTTCCCGGTTCGCTGCAGTTTGCCGAATACAACGCGGAATCGCCGGCCGGCGCCGGATACAGCCAGGGGCTCGCGGAACTGTTTTCCGCTGAGCCGATCATGGCGGGTTTTCGCGAGCGCTTCGACGTGCGCTTCTCGCGCCCCATCGAGGCGTTGCTCGACGCGCTGATCGCCAGTTACAAAGAATGGGGCGGGACGGCGTCGCCGCCGCGCATCGCGATCGTCGATTGGCGCGACGTGCCGACATTCAGCGAGTTCGAGATCCTGAGCGACGCGTTCACGGCGCTTGGCGTGCCGACGGTCATCTGCGATCCGCGCGATCTCGAGTTCGCCGCCGGTGCGCGCTCGAGCGCCGGAGCAGGCCGCGGGCTGTACCTGAAGGGCGAACGCATCGATCTCGTCTACCGCCGCGTGCTGATCAACGACATCGTCGCGCGCGAAACGGAGTGCCGCGCGTTGCTCGACGCGTATCGCAGCAAGACGGTGTGCGTGGCGAACTCGCTGCGCTGCAAGATTCCGCACAAGAAGGCGTTCTTCGCCGTGCTCACCGACGAGCGGCGCG
>JAYVMG010000240.1:0-4033 GCA_043759095.1 Acidobacteriota bacterium
CGCGGTCGAGTCGGCGCCGGAGCCGGCGCCGGTTGAGAATCCCGAGTCGCAGGCAAGCGTCAGCGAGCAGCAGCGCGCCGTCGCGCGCGCGCTCGACACCTTGCCGCCGGATCAGCGCGTGTTGATCGAGCAGGCGTATTTCCTGGGGCTCACGCAGTCCGAACTCGCAGAACGTTTCAAGCTCCCGCTCGGCACTGTCAAAACGCGGATTCGCACCGGCATGCTCGCGTTGCGCGAGCAGCTGTCGCAGGTATTCATAGAGCAATGACCGACGACCTCGATATCGTGAACTTCGACGAAATTGTGGCGCTGGCGCTCGCCTCGACGACGGGTGGAGTCGCGCCGGATTCGAGCGTCAAACAGCGGCTGATGGAGCGCGTCGCCGCATCACCTGATCCCGATGGCTTCGCGTTTCACCACGCGTCCGACACCGATACCTGGATGGCGCATCCGGTGCCTGGCATCAGGATGAAGGTTCTCTCGCTGAACAAGACGCGCGGCTACGCGACCTTGCTGCTCGACGTGGCGCCAGGGACCCACTTTCCGTCGCACCATCACGGCGGCGCCGAAGAGTGCTACGTCGTCTCCGGAAGCATCTTTACGTGTGGGCGGCGGCTGGGTCCGGGCGATTTCGTGCACGCCGACGCCAATACCGATCATGCCGAGCTCTGGACGGACGAGGGCGCGCAGGTGATCCTGATCGTCCCACCCGAAGAGCACCTGCCCGCCAGCATGCTGGCGTAGCTCGTCCTTTCTGCGGCGGCCATCCCATCCGGGGTGAGCGCCGTAGAGCCTATTGTGGGAGTGCACGACCAACTTGGCGATCAGGCGGCGGCCTACGTCCTGGGCGCGCTGACCGCTGCCGAGCGCCAGGCGTTCGAGGCGCATCTGGCGACCTGCGCCAACTGTGCGGCCGAGGTGCGCAGTTTGGCGCCCGTGGTCGAGGCGCTGGCCCATCTCCCGTCTCCAGCTCCCCCAGCCGCGACGGTTCGCGCCGGCCTTCTCGCCAAGCTCCAGACGCGCCGTTCACCCGCGTACGCCAGCTGGCTGGCGGTCGCCGCAGCGGTTGTCCTTGCCGTTGGGCTCGGCGGTTATGCGGCTCAGCTCAGGGGTCAGGTGACGACGCTCGAAGCGCGGCTGCGCGAGACGACGCTGCGCGCGGATGCCGGCGAGCGTCTGGTGGCGGAGGTCAGGCGGACGTCGTTCGAGCTGCGGTCGACAGTGGCGGTGCTGGCGGCGCCCGATCTGGCGCGCATCGATCTGGCGGGTCAGCCGGTTGCGCCGAGCGCGACGGCGCGCGCGTACTGGAGTCGATCGAGTGGCCTCGTCTTCACGGCCGCGAATCTGCCCAAGCCACCGCCGGGACGCGCGTATCAGCTCTGGGTGCTGACTTCCCAGCCCGCGCCAATCAGCGCCGGCATGTTGATCCTCGACGCCAGTGGTCGCGTGAACACGACGATTGCGACCCCGCAGGATATCCCCACGCCTGTAGCGATGGCGGTCACGCTCGAGCCCGAAGGCGGAGTGCCCGCGCCGACCGGCGACAAATATCTCGTCGGCCTCGCGCACTGACGTGTGGCGCCGCCCGTTCAGGGCTGTGATCGCAGGGCTGAACGGGCGGCGCTACGCTACGTGAAGATCGCGTTCAGCGCTGCGTCCACGTCGGCGTAGCGAAACGAGAACCCCGCGCGCGTGGCCGCGTCCGGCGCCGCGTTCTGTCCCGAGAGCAGCAGCGCGTCGGCCATCTCGCCGAGCAGGAGCCGCAAGGCAAATGCTGGAGCGGGCATGAAAGAAGGCCGATGCATCGCGCGGCCGAGGGCGCGCGCGAACTCCTTGCTGGTCACCGGATGCGGCGCCGTGGCGTTGATCGCGCCGCGTGCCGCTGCCGTGGCGATCGCCCACCGCACCAGCGCGACCCAGTCGTCGCGGTGAATCCAAGGACAGTACTGGCGGCCCGAGCCAACTGGACCGCCGACGCCAAACTTGAACGGCGGCAGCATCTGCGCCAGCGCGCCGCCGTCCTTTTCGAGGACGATGCCGGTGCGGATGCAGACGACGCGCGTGCGATCGCTCGCCGCGCGCAGGGCCTCTTCCTCCCACTTCACGCAGATCTGCGCGAGAAAATCTGATCCGGCCGGCGTCGACTCCGTGACCGCGTCATCGCCCCGCGGTCCGTAGTAGCCGACAGCCGATCCGCTGATGAACACCTGCGGCGCGGCGGCGGCGCCGCGGATCGCCGCGACCAGGCTACGCGTCGCCTGAATGCGGCTGTCGAGGATGCGCGCTTTCTGCGCGGCGGTCCACCGCTTGCCCGCGATCGATTCGCCTGCGAGGTTGACGACGGCGCCGGCGCCGTCGATCTCCGCGGCCCACGGCCCAAGCGCGCCGTTCGGATTCCACGCCACGGATCGCACGCCGCCGAGACTGCCGTTCTGACCGCGGGTCAGGATGACGACGTCGTGGCCGTCGCGCGCGAGCGCATCGGTGAGCGGGCGTCCGAGAAAGCCGGCGCCGCCGGCGATGGCGATTCTCATGAATGCATTAACCCCAGCCCGGCCGTCAATATTCCGCGCCTGCCCCGCCGACGCGCGCAGGCGGGTCGATGTCGATCAGCGAATCGAGTAGACGAGGCCCGCTTTGAGAATGAACCGATCCGCGCGCGCGGTCCGGAAGTCGACGCCAGCGTTGGTCACGACCGTCACGTCGGGCCGCGCCATCATGTAGCCGGCGTTCACGTTGAAGCCCACTTTCCGGCTCACGTCGAACCATACGCCGATCTCCGGCTTCACCACGAACGTATTGGAGGCGCTCGCTGATGCGGTCGTGACGCCTGGTGTCGCGCGATAAGCGTCGATTGCCGGCGGGTCGAGTGTGATTGCTCCGATCGCGTATCCGCCCAACACGGCGGCAGTGATCGCGTAGTGATGGATGAGATAGGTGTAGCCATAGCCGGCCATGACCGGCCGTACGTGCAGCTTGCCCAGCGTCGTCACAGCTGCGGCAATCGGTCGTTCGATTTTCACCGCGTACCAATTCAAGCCCCAGTGAAAGCCCCAGCCGCTCTTCGGCTCGCCGATGCGCCACAGCAATCCCGGTCCGAACTCTGCGAGCGAGTAATCTTCCGTCGATGCCCGGTCGGACGTCTTCACGGTGAACTCGCCGCCCAGCGCAAACTTGTTTTCACTTTGCGGGAAGGCGCGCGAAGCGGTCGAGAGCAGAAGGAGAAGGGCCAGCACAGCCGGTCGCGTGAGCGTCATCGCACTGAGTCACAGCAAACGACGAGCCAGAGCTATCAGCATTTCAATGGCAGAGATGGCCGATGCTCCTGTCGAGTTGCGCGCTCACATCCCGATACGCCGTGGATGCCAAAGCGCGCACCTTCGTAACTTTAGGGTTCCTCGATATCCCTTGGTGTATATTTCCAATCCTGAAATACCACACGTGGCTGGATCCGCGGACATCGCTCGAGGAGCTCAGCGCGCAGATGATGGAAGAGGGCGCCGGCGTGAAGTCTGCGGCGTGGGAGCATCCGAAACGGGAGCGCAATTGACCACGGTACGGCCGGTGCCGCCCGATCGCCTGATCGCGTCCGTCGACGAACGTCGAGGCGCGCTGCTCGACGTCATTCGTCACGCGCGCACCCGCATCACGCTGTCGCTCTTCCGCTGCAACGACAACGCGGTCTTCGAGGAACTCGCGGCAGCAGTGGCCCGCGGCGTAATCGTGGAAGTGCTCGTCACCTCCCGCGCCAAGGGCGGCCGCAAGAAGATGGTCAAGCTGTGGCGCGCGCTCGAGGACACGGGCGCGGCGCTGCATTCCTACACCGACGCCGTGGTGAAATATCACCCCAAGTATCTGGTCGCCGATGACGGCCCTGCCATTGTCGCGTCGCTGAACTTCACGAAGAAGTGTTTCAAGAACACCTGCGACGCGCTGGTGGTGACGCACGATCCCGCGGTGGTCGCCGATCTTCGGCGGCTGTGGGTGGCCGATTGCGCGCGTCAGCCGATGCCCGATGATCTGACGCAGCGGC
>JAYVMG010000241.1:0-10707 GCA_043759095.1 Acidobacteriota bacterium
CGATCCCCGCAGCCGCGCGCGAGAAGGCCGCGGCGCTCGTTCCGCAGGGCGCCATCCTTCTGTATCTGTCCGGGATCGCGCCGAACCGGCATTTCCACAGTTCTCGGCGGGGAAGGCTCTTTCGCCCGTTGTTGCGGTAGTCGTTGACGATGAGGTTCTTGAGGTCGTCGAACGTGACCTGGTTGGAAAGGACGATCTTGCCGGTTAGTCCGTCCGAGACGCGCTTCTTGAGGAACTCGATCGCATCGGAACGCTTCCCGTACTTCGTCGCTTCGCGGATCGTGCGTCCGCCGACGACGTATTCGACGTACCAGTTCGTGGTGCGCTTCAGGCGCCGGTGCGCGTCGCGGTAGGTTCGTTGAAATTTGGTGCCGGAGGTGGGAGTCGAACCCACACTCACCGTGAGGTGAACGGGATTTTGAGTCCCGCGCGTCTGCCAGTTTCACCACTCCGGCTTACTTACTTGAAACCTAAAACCGAAAACCTAAAACTGAAAACCAAAGTCCGGCGTTCGGTTTTAGCTTTTGGGTTTTAGGTTTTAGCTTTTAACCTCAGACAAGTATCTCGATCTTCCCCTTGGCTTTCATCTGGTTGACGAACTGCTCGAGCTTCTGCTCGCGCTGACCCTGCATCAGGAAATCCTTGATCTGTCCGGCGACCTCGGGGAACGGCGCCGTTCGCGGCGCGCGCCGCTCGATGACCTTGATGATGTGAAAGCCGAACGGCGTCTCGACGACCCCGCTCATCGTGCCGGGCTTGAGCTTGAATGCTGCTTCTTCGAATGCCGGCGGCATCTGACCCTTCGGGAAGAACCCGAGGTCGCCGCCATTGGGCGCACTGCCCGGATCCTGCGAGCTGGATTTCGCGAGCGTGGCGAAGTCGCCGCCCGCCTTGATCGTCTTCAGGATCGTCGCCGCCTTGGCCTTCCCTTCCGCCTTCTGTTCGGCGGTCGCGTTCTGGGGCAGACCGATCGCGATGTGCGCCGCGTGGATGCTGTCGCCCTGCTTGAAGCGCTCGAGGTTCTGGTCGTAGAACGTCTTGATCTCGGGATCCTGCACGACGACCTTCGCGTTCACCTCGGCCTCGATGACCTTGGCGACCTCGAGACTGCTCTTCGCCTGCGACTTCAGTTGATCGACCGTCAGCCCCTGCGCCGCAATCCCCTGCGTGAACGCTGCCTCGGTGGGGAAGCTCTTGTGGATTTCAGCGAGCCGTGCGTCGACGTCGGCGTCGGCGATCGCAATCTTGCGCGTCCGCGATTCCTGCGCCAGCAGGTGGTATGCCACCAGCTGATCGAGCACGCCGCGCAGCACCTCGTCGCGCTTGTCCGGCGGCACGGGGCCACCCGCGCGGGCTTCCATGCGCTTGACGGCGTTGTCGAACTCCCAGCGCTCGATTTTTTCCCCGTTCACGCGCGCGAGCACGTCGGGAATCTGCGGCGGCATCGGCTTCAGCGCCGGCGGCGCGCCGGGTACGCCAGGCGGCGCACCCGCAGGAGCGCCCGCGGCGGCCGCTGGAGCGAGTTTCGGCGCCGGCGCATCCGCCTTCTTGCAGGAGATCGACCACAGCGCCAGCGGCGCCACCAGGAGCAGCGTCAGGGTGCGTTTCATGAACGGTCCATCATAACAAAGGAGGGGCGGGCGGGTAGGGCGGGTAGTGTCGGGTGGGGTAGGTAGGTTGGTCAGGAAGGTTTTAGCGGCGATACAGCGTCCTCAGCGATGCGAGGTCGCCTGCCGAGACCCCGGTGGCGCGTTCTGACCCGATGTCTCTGGTCGAACGCAGCCGCCGCCGGTACGCCCCGAAATACCGCTCGCCATCATCCGGGCGGCGGAAGCTGTACATAATGTCGTCGAACACGGCCGTATGCGGGAGCCCCAGCGCGTGCCCGAGCTCGTGCAGGGCCGTCAGGTAGATCACGATCCCCTGCTGCAGGGGATCGCCGGGAACGTCGCCGATGATCAACACCTCGGCCGATGTGATGGTGCCGGTGGATCGGTCGACTCGCGGCGCCGCCTCACCGTAGATCCCATCAGCCTGTGCAAAGCGGACGCGAATGAGCGCGCTGTCGCGCGACGCGGCTTTCTGCAGGACCACATCGCCGTCAGCGGCCCGCGTCCATGTCGCGAGCGCACGGTCCACGAGCGCCTCGGCTCCAGATGGCGCGCCAGGCGAATCGACCCACACCGCAATCACCGCATGCGCCGGCCAGCGCGGCGGATGACCCAACTGTTGGGTCGCACCCTGTAGCACCGCGATCACCGCCAATACGACTGGAAGCACGTTCAACATGACGGGAGTTTAGTGCGACAACCCTGCGCGACAGAGGTACTTACCTCGTAATGTGCATGTACGCGGCCGCAGGCGAAATTGCACAAAAACAGCCATTTTTCGGCCATTTCTCGTTGAATCGCGGCCCAGAGTCGGCTATACTGACAGGACTGCGGGCACGAGAAAAGCCTTCCATACAGCACTCCTAAAAACAGGGGGAACCGTGACATTTGAAGTCGGCGACAAGGTCATTTACCCGAATCATGGTCTCGGGATCGTCGAGCGCATCGAAGACAAGACGATCCTCGGCACCACCTGCGGGTTCTATCATCTCCGGATTGTCGCCAACGATACGACCGTCCTCGTACCCGTCAGCAACGTCGACGGCGTCGGCCTGCGCCGCGCCATCAGCGATGAAGACGTCGAACGCCTGTTCGGCCTCCTCGCCGACGGCAAGATCGACAATCACCAGAACTGGAAAGGGCGGTTCAAGGATAACTCGGACAAGATGCGCAGCGGCTCGATCTACGAAGTGGCCGATGTGCTGAAGAGTCTGACGTACCTCGCCAAGTCCAAGAGCCTCTCGTTCCGCGAGAAGCGCATGCTCGATCGCGCCAAGTTCCTCATCATTTCGGAAGTGTCCGAGGTCATGCGTGAAACGGCCGCGGCCATCGAAGGTAAGGTCGACAGCGCGCTCGAACGCTGCTTCACGGCCAAGGCCCGCACCGCGGCCCGCGCCAAGGTGGTGGTCAAGGCGGCTCCCCGCCCGGTCGCGACCGCAGCTGCGGCGGCGCCTCGACGCGCGGCGCGCGCCTCGTAAGAAGTCTCAAGTCTCAAGTCTCAAGTCTCAAGTCTCAAGTCTGAGAAGGCCCGTTGGACCGCAAGGTTCAGCGGGCTTTTTCGTTTATCATCCAGTGCCTTGATCATCTCCGCCGTCCGCTCCATTCTCACCTTCATCGTCGTCTCCATCTATCTCGTGGTCGTTGGTCTGCCGGGCATTCTCCTGGCCATGCTGACGGGCGCCAAGAAGCACCTGTACATTGGCGGCCACATCGGCGTGCGCCTGGGTCTGGCGATGAGCGGGATCCGGTACCGCGTGATTGGCGAGGAGCACCTGGTGAAGGGACGCGCGGCGGTGTACTGCGCGAATCACCAGAGCAACATCGACCCGCCCGTGCTGTTCACCGCGCTGCATTCGCAGATCCACATCCTCTACAAAGCCGAACTCAACTCGGTGCCGGTGCTTGGCCGCGTGTTTCGGCTCGGCGGTTTCATCCCGGTCGATCGCCGGAACCGCGAGGCGGCGGCGCGGTCGATTGAAGCCGGCGCGGCATCGCTGCGAGCCGGCAATCCGTTTCTGATCTTTCCGGAAGGCACGCGGAGCAAGACAGAAGAACTGCTGCCGTTCAAAAAGGGTGGCTTTGTGATGGCCCTGAAATCCGGCGCGCCCATCGTCCCGGTGGCTGTGTCCGGCGGCCGCGCAGCAATGCGGAAGGGGAGCTGGTTCATCCAGCCGGCGACGGTGACCGTGCGAATCGGTGAGCCGATCGAAACCGCAGGCAGGGGCGTCGACAGCCGCGACCGCCTGATCGTCGAAGTCCGAAGCGCCATTCAAGCGCTTCTCGCAGTGGTAGACTGAGCCCGCCAGCGATCGGGGGACACCAGCATGAAGGGCACAGGGCTGTCGCGAGGCTGCGCCCAGTTGGATGTCATCGCGTCGTGGAGTCAGGTCCACAGGGCGCTGAGGGCATCATCGCTGATTCCGCCGACGGCCCGCGTGATACGCCTACGCTTGCGAAAGGACGAACACCATGAGCCCCCAATACTCGCGGTTTTCAAAGGCTATTCTGGTGGTTGCCTCTGTTCTGCTCGGCTGGCACTTGACGGCAGCCGGTGTTGAGGCGCAACTCGGAAGACCCGAAATCCCGATCACCTGGGATGAGGCAGTGCTCGCAGATTGGCCGACGCCTGTCGCCGGGCTGAACGTGAGGCCTACGCACATCTCAGCCACGGACTACTACTCATTGGCCATCGAAAATCTGCGGACGTATCCGGTCTACTTCCCAGGCAGGGAGCCGAAAGGCTACTGGGAGATGCTGCAGCGTGTAGGACCGAAGCCCTTGATCGAACCGGAAACACTGAAGACCGAGGCCGACTGGATCGCGGCGGGTCAGAGGGTGTTCGACGAAGCCGATCATCTGCACCTGCGCACTTGGGATCCCACGTTTGTCGCCGCGGCCAGGAGTCGCGAGACTTTCGAACAGGCAGGCGCGGAACCATTGCCGGACGGCACAGTGTTCGGGTCGCGGTGGGTGCCGACGAAGCAGGGTGTGGCGCTGTCGTTCGGGAACTGCAACAACTGCCATCTCTTGTACCTGTCCGACGGTACCCGCGTCCCGGGCGCTCCGACGTTCGCCGAAGTATCACGCACACGCGATCCCAAGTACCGAAACCCACTGATTAATCCTGTTCAGTTCGCGAATCGCATGGTAACCGGAGCAGGGCCGTTTCGCATGGGGAGCGAACCCCTCGGCATGTGGCTGTACCGTGCATACGGGGTTCCGTGGAGGAAGGACGACATCAACGAGCGAGTGAAGGCGATCACGAAGCCTGAGTACGATGCACTTGGCGGCATGATCGTCCGTGGCGGCGGCGTCCCCCGATGGAACGGCAGTTTGTATTACCCGGCCAAGACCCCGGATCTCATTGGTATCAAAGACCGCAAGTATATCGATCACACCGGCACACACCTTCATCGTGGGATCGGCGACCTGATGCGTTATGCGGCCCTGGTGAGTTTTGCCGAGACGACCGACTTCGGTCCCCATCACATGCTTGCGGAATCTACCAAGAGGGTTCAAGCGAGACTGTCTGATGAAGCGTTGTACGCGCTGGCGTCATATATCTACTCGCTTCAGCCGCCGCCCAATCCGAATCCTTTCGACGAACGAGCCGCCGCTGGACAGAAAATCTTCGTGCGCGACGGATGCTCCAGGTGCCACACGCCACCGCTGTACACCAGCAACAAGCTCACACTCGCGCAGGGCTTTGATCCGCCGCCGGACGTGCCGGCAACGTTGGACATTGTCCGAATATCGGTCGGGACGGATCCCGGGCTCGCTCTCATGACGCGCAAAGGCACCGGCTACTACAAGGTTCCTTCGCTCAAAGGCGTGTGGTATCGCGGTCACTATCTGCACGACGGATCACTGGCCAGTCTCGAAGAGATGTTCGATCCCAACCGGCTGAAAGAGACCCATGTGCCCGGGGGCTGGATGCCGCTCAATTCGCAGACTCACGCCGTCAAAGGTCACGAATTCGGGTTGCATTTGGAGCCGGCGGAACGGGAACACCTCATCGCATTTCTACGGACGCTCTGAGAGCACACCCACCGCACTCTCTCGTTGGGTCGCTTCAATTTTCGCCACGTTAGATTGCAGACTTCAGAGTTCAGAGTTCAGACTTGCTCACTAAGACCCGCCCAGCATGAACGTAAGGGTCCACGCCTTCAGCGGCTGAGCGTCCGTGCCCACGATCCCTTCGAGCAGATCCACCTTCATCGTGCGGAACCGTTCCAGCGGCTTCGTGAATTTCAGTTCGAGGACGCGGTTGGCCGGCGAGTACTGGAACGTGAAGACGGCCGTCGGCGTCACCGGCTCGCCGCGCTCCGCGCTCTGCGACTCCAGGTAATGCGCGGTGATCCGTCCCTTCAGCGTCGTCTGATCGAGATCCCGCGAAAACTGAATCCGCACCGTCGTCGCCATCGGTACATCGGTGTCCTCGTCGGTCGGCGCGCTGAAGATCACTTCGGGCGGCGGACCCGCCGGCACGCGGATCACGTCTTCCTCGGTCTTCACGTCCGTCGGCGCCTTGCCGAACTGCAGACTGCCGGGTTCCGCGTCGAGCAGCAGGAGTCCGCGCCCTTGCTGCACCGTGCCGCGTAGCGTGAGCCAGCGGCCTGTGTCGATGCGTGCGTCCAGCCCGAGCTCGACGTCCTTGCCGGCGACATCCTTGAGCTTCGGCCGCATGTTGATGATCCAGATCGCAGCGTCGGTCGAGCGGAGGACGAAATCGTACCGGCTCTTCCCGGGCGCGTCCGGCATTTCGCCAAGAAGATTGCGCCCCGAGAACTGGCCGGTGATCGAGACCTTCTGATCGAGATAGCGCGACGGGTTCAGGACGATGCCGCGGATCGACGGCGCGCTGGGCGTCACAGCCGGCGCCACAGCGGTCGCGATGATCGCGGTGACTTCGCCTGGCCGGGGCCACGGCGCTTGCGGATCGATCGTGAACGTCGCGCGCAGATCGTAGGTGCTGAGGCGGATATCGTCGGCCTTCATGCGCCCGAGATCCCAGAATTCGCCGCGGACTTCGTCGAGACCGTCCGGTGCGCTGCCCTTGAAGATCAGATGAATCGATCCGTTGTCGTCGGAGATGCGCAGCTGATCGTTCTCGAGGGCCACATGGCCGACGAGCACGATCGGCCGGCTGTGGTAGAAGCCGGGATACGCCACCAGCGTGGCCAGGTTCGTCGCACGCCGCGTCGCCGGCTGCGCATCGGCAGCCACCGCGAGCGCGAGCCCGATCGCGATCGCAAGCCCCCAGCCCCGAATCTTCACATGACCTTCTTTTGCGCGGCGCGAGCGAGGACGATGGCCAGGCCGATGAACAGCGCCGCGCCCGCGATGTAGCCGCTCATGCCGTCGTTGTGCAGAAACGGGACCATGTTACCGATGGACTCCGGTATGCCGATCTTCCCGGCGCCAACGAGCACCGCGTAGAGAATCCCGCAGAGCGAGCCGCCCGCGATGAGGCCGGAGCTGAAGAGCGTCCCCGCGCCGACTTCCGAATCCGCCGCGGCGCCCGTCTTGCGTTCCACGAACGCGCGCACCAGGCCGCCGGCAAAGATCGGCGCCGTCGTCGCAATCGGAAGATAGGAGCCCACGGCGAACGACAGCGATCGAATGCCGCACAGCTCGAGGGTGACGGAGATGAACACGCCGACCAGGACGAGTCCCCACGGCAGGTTCTGGTTGAGCAGCCCCTTGATGATCGTCGCCATCAGCGTCGCCTGCGGCGCGGGAATCGCCGCCGTGCCGATCCCGAACACATGATGCAGATACAGCGTCGTCGCGCCGATGACGCCCGCGGATGTGACGACGCCGATGATCAGCCCGATCTGCTGGTAATACGGCGTGGCGCCAACCAGGTAACCGGTCTTGAGATCCTGAGACGTGCCGCCCGCGTTGGCGGCCGCGATGCAGACGACCGCGCCGACGCAGAGCGCGATGGGCCCGTAGGCGTTGCCGGTCCAGCCGAGCGCGACGAACATCAGGCAGGTGAGGATCAGCGTCGCGATGGTCATCCCCGAGATCGGGTTCGACGAGGTGCCGATGAGACCGGTGATGCGCGATGATACCGTGACGAAGAGAAATCCAAAGACGATGACGAGGATGGCCGCCAGGAAATTGCCCTGCATCGGCATCTTCGGCGCGACCGCCAGGAAGATCGCGAGCAGCAGCGATCCGACGATGACGAAGCTGGTCGGCAGATCGCGCTCCGTGCGCAGCGCGGGCCCCGTCGCGGCTCCCACGCCGAAGTCCTTGATGCCCTCGCGCGCCGACGCGATGATCGTCGGCAGCGTCCGACCGAGCGTGATCAGGCCGGCCGCCAGCACCGCGCCGGCGCCGATGTAGCGGATGTAGGCGCTCCAGAGCTGCGACGGTCCCATTTCGAGAATTTTAAATGGCATCCCCGTCGCCGGGTTGTTCGCGAAATTCGGGTGGATCGGCGGGAACGGCACCGGGATGTACGCGCCGAGAATCGACAGGAGCGGCAGCAGCACCAGCCACGACAGCACACCGCCGGCGAACATGGTGCCCGCGATCCGCGGACCGATGACGTAGCCGACGCCCATGTACTCGGGCGAGATGTCCACGTTCAGCGTGGCGTTCGGAAACTGGCTGCCGCGCGGCGTCGAGTAGTCGAGTTCCTTGAGGAAGACGTTGAAGACCCACGACAGCGCTTTCCAGAGCGCGCCGACCGCGACGCCGGCAAACACCATCGACGCCATCTTTCCGCCGCGCTCGCCCGCGATCAGGACGTCGGCGCACGCGGCGCCTTCCGGGTAGGGCAGGATGCCGTGCTCCTTGACGATCAGCGCGCGCCGCAGCGGCACCATCATCAGCACGCCGAGGATGCCGCCGGCGAAGGCCAGCATTGCGATCTGGTAGTAGTTGAAATACGCGGGGCCGTCCGGTGTCAAAAAAATCAATGCGGGGATGGTGAAGACGACGCCGCCGGCGACTGATTCGCCGGCCGATCCGATTGTCTGCACGATGTTGTTTTCGAGAATCGTGGAGCCGCCCAGCTTCTTGAGCACCGAAATCGCGAGCACCGCGATGGGAATCGACGCGCTGACGGTCAGGCCGGCCCGCAATCCGAGGTACACCGTCGAGGCGCCGAACAGGAGTCCGAAGAGCACGCCGATCACGACCGCTTTGAGGGTGAATTCCGCGGGCGACTGGTTCGCGGGCACGTAGGGCTGGAACCCGGTCGACGCGGGTGACGCAGCCGGCGGCGGAGCGGTGTGGGCCATGGAGCGGGATATTACCACGCGGTTTTTTTGTTACAATCGGCCGCGGGCTTGTGAAAACAACGAACAAAGCGACGACGAAGACGCCCCCCGGTAAACACAGCGCTGATCAGGTGTCGGAGCTGACCACCAACCGGCTGTCCGTGTACCTGCGCTGCCTCCACGTGCTGGAGGACGCCGGCGTCAAAACGATCTCGTCGCAGGCGCTCGCCGAACAGTTTCATCTGAACGCGGCGCAAATTCGGAAGGACCTCGCGTACTTCGGCGAGTTCGGCGTCCGCGGCGTTGGCTATTACGTCCGCGATCTGAAGCGGCACCTGCGGCAGATTCTCGGCCTCGACCGCAAGCTGCGCGTGGCGATCATCGGCGCCGGCAACCTCGGGCTCGCGCTCGCAGACTACCCGGGGTTCAAGCAGGAAGGATTCGAGATCGCCGCGCTGTTCGACACGCTGAAGGAGAAGGTGGGCCAGCGGTCGCGCAGCGGCGTCACGATTCACGATATCGCCGACCTGAAGAAGGTGGCGAAGCGCGAGGGCATCAAGATTGCGGTCATCGCCGTTCCCGCGCCGTTCGCCCAGCACGTGCTCGGTCTCGTCGTTGCCGCCGGCATCAAGGCGGTGCTGAATTTTTCGCCTGGCGCGCTGCAGGTGCCCCCGGACGTGAAATTGAAGAGCGTGGACCTGACCGTGTCGCTCGAGAGCCTGTCGTTTTTTCTGGCGCATGGCGATGGCGAAAAGTAAGTCAAGTAGGTCACGTAGGTCGGGTGGGCCAGGTAGGGCAGGTAAGAGCCTGTCTCACGTCGACGCGCGCGGGCGCGTGCAGATGGTGGACGTCGGCGACAAGCCGATCACCAGCCGCGAAGCGATTGCGCGCGGGACGATCACCATGTCGCGTGAGGCGCTGAGGCTGATCCGCGCCGGCGCCGTCAAAAAAGGCGATCCGCTGCAGACCGCGCGGCTTGCCGGCATCCTCGCCGCGAAGCAGACGTCCTCGCTGATTCCGCTCTGTCATCCGCTGCCGATCTCGAGCGTGAGCGTCGAGCTGATTTCGAGAGCGCGCGGCTACGAGATCGAGGCGCGCGTCCGCACGACTTCCCAGACCGGCGTCGAGATGGAAGCGCTCACCGCTGTCGCCGTCGCCGCGCTCACGATCTACGACATGGTGAAAGCGGTCGACAAGACGATGGTGATCGGCGACATCAGACTGATGTCAAAAACCGGTGGGCGATCAGGGACTTACCGCCGAATCTAAGGATCTGATGCGTCTCAAATCCTCATATCTCTTAGATTGACATGAACATCGTCGTGAGTGTCATCAGCCCCGCGCCGGCCTGGATCCTGCCGTGGCGTTTTGTCGACGAGCTCCGCCGCGATTTTCCGCAGCACACCTTCCTCGACGCTTGGGATCGCGACACGCTGCGCCGCGCCTTGCCGGACGCCGACGTCGCGTTTACGCCCTTCATCGACCGCGACGTCTTCCCGCTGGCCACGCGGCTGCGCTGGGTGCAGAGCCCGGCCGTCGGCGTCGGCAGCCTGATGTTTCCCGAACTCCTCGCCAGCTCCGTCGTCCTCACCAGCGCGCGCGGCATCCGGGCGCGCTCGATTGCGGAGCATGTGCTCGGCGTCACGATCGCGCTGGCGCGCAGGCTTCCGGCGGCGCTTCGCGCGCAGGCTGCGCATCGCTGGGCGCAGGAGGAGTTGGAAACCGAAGCGCGTGCGCTCCAGGGTCAGCGGATGGGGATCGTCGGGCTTGGCGCGATTGGCCTCGAGCTGGTGAAGATCGCCGCGCCGTTCGGGTTCCGCATCTCCGCGACGCGCCGGCGGGCGAGCGAGGCGCTGCCAGAG
>JAYVMG010000242.1:0-4024 GCA_043759095.1 Acidobacteriota bacterium
ATTCTGCGCGCACCGCCTCAGCCTGCTTCCGATTCCCGAACATCGCGTAGAGCTTCGCCGCCAGCGCGTACGCGTCCCGCGTCGGCGTGATGCGCATCAGGTCGGAGACGACGCGGACGGCCGCGTCGGGCTGACCACTGGCCTGATACAGCATCGCGAGGCCGCCGCGCGCGCGGGTGTTCTGCGGAAACACGCGCAGCTCCTCGATGAACTGGGTTTCGGCGTCAGGGTACTGCTCCAGCCGTCCGAGCGTGTCGGCTGTGTAGAAATGCAGATCGCTCACCTGCGGCGCGCCCGGCTTCTTGAGATCCGCGACGGCCTGCAGGAACAGCGGGAGCGCGTCGGCGTACTTGCCCTGGTCGTAGAGCAGCCGGCCATCAACGTAGTCCGGTAACGGCAGTAGCAGATCTTCTTCATGCGCGAGCCGCGCCTCTTCGCGCGCAGTGTCGGCGTCGCGTTTCACCAGCGCGATTCTGGCCAGCATCTCGTGCGCGGACGCTTTCGATCGACGATCGGCGTCGCCCGCGACCTCGATCGCCAGCGCCGCATGTTCCCGCGCTTCGTCGAGCTTCCGCAGCTTGAGCAACGACGCGGCGGCGCCGATATACCCGGCCGGCTCCATCGGCTTCAGCACGATGTAATGCTTGTAGGCGTCCACGGCGAGGTCAGGGCGATCGAAGCGCGTCGTGAACACCGCGAGTTGGCTCCAGACGTCGGCCATCTCCGGGTCGTCGCGCAGGATCTGTTGCAGGAGCGCGATGGCCTTCGGCCAGTTGCGCGCGCCGGCGAAATCGACGGCCGCGCGGTACCGCTCGAGGATCTCGCGCTTGTCCTTCGGATCGGGCAGTGCCTCTCCGGACTTCGCCGGGATGTCGGTTTGCGCGCCGACGTAGCCAAGCGCCTGCAGACGCTCTCGCGCATCAGCGGACACCTCGGACGGCGTCTGAATCGCTGCGCCGGCCGACACGCGTGCGAGCGCGCTGCTCAATGCCTGCCGCGGCTGCGGACGGTCTGCCGCGATGTTGGTTCGCTCGTGCGCGTCGTGCTCGAGATCGTAGAGTTCTTCGCGCGGCGCCTTGATGTAGCGATACCGCTCGTCGGTGAGTGCGGTCAGCTCGCTCCAGCCGAAGTGATAGCGCGCGTACAACGCCTCGGAATAAATCGTCGCCGGCGCCAGCGTGCCGGCGCCTTCGAGCACCGGTTTGAGCGACCGACCGCGGAAGTTGCCGGCGCCAGGCGCCTTCACGAGGTCAAGGATCGTCGGCACGATGTCGATGTGCTGCACGAGATCGTGCACCCGTCGTCCCTTGCCGGCGTTGGTCTCCTGCTTGATGATCAGCGGCACGTGAATCGCTTCGTCGTACACGAACAGTCCGTGTTCCTGCTCGCCGTGATCGCCCAGCCCCTCACCATGATCCGACAGCAGGACGATGGTGGCGCGCTCGTAGAGCTGATGGGATTTCAGGTACGTCACGAGGCGGCCGACGATTTCATCCGCGTAGGCGATCTCGCCGTCGTACGGCGAGTACTGCGCGAAACGGACCGGGGGCGCGTACGGCTTGTGCGGCTCGTAGAGATGCAGGAACAGAAAGGCGCGCGACGTGCCGATCGAGTCGAGCCAGTGCTCGGCGATCTGCTCGGACGCGCCGCCGTCGCGCTGGACCTGGCCGATTGACAGCTCCGGTGACGCGGGCGGCATGTCGCCGTCGAAGAAATCGAATCCCTGGCTGATGCCCGTTTCCTTGCGCAGCACGTACGCCGACACGATGCCGCCGGTGGCGAATCCTCGCTCGCGCAGCATCTGCGGCAGCAGCCGCTCGCCGTTCTTGATCGTGAAGCCGACGTTGTCGCGCACACCGGTCTCGAACGGTAGCTGCCCCGACAGCATCGACGCGTGCGCCGGCAGCGTCTGCGGCGCATGCGAGTACGCGCGATCGAACACCACGCCGTCCCTGGCGAGCGCGTCGATCGCGGGCGTCTTCACATTCGTGTAGCCGTACGCGGGCAGATGATCCGCCCGCAGCGTGTCGATGGAGATGACGATGATCGGTCCGCTGACTGGCGCCGAGACGCGCGCATAGCGCCAGCCGCCGATGGCCGCCAGACCGGTACCGAGGGCGGCGAGAACCAGGATGAAGGTGTAACGGAGGGGACGGGACACGGCTAACAGGGCTGAGGGCTCAGGCCTGTTTCACTTCTTCAGCTGTTCGATGACGGTCTTGGCCTGCGCCGCTTCGGGTGACGTCGGGTCGGCGGTGATCACCTGTTCCATCAGCTTGATCGTGCCGTCCTTGTCGCCCTTGTTCAGCGAGACGAGCGCGAGTTTGAAGATCGGCTTGCCCCACGTCGGGTCGAGGTCCGTAGCCTTCTGGTACCACTTCGCCGCTTCGTCCGTCTCGCCTTTCGAGAACTTCACTTCGCCAAGGTTGTAGAAGACCTCGCGCACGGGACTCGGACTTTCAGCCGCCTTGGTCAGCGTTTCTTCGGCCGCCTTCAGGTCGCCCTTCTCGAGGTTGGTCATGCCCAGGCCCACGATGGCCTTGGCGTTGGTCGGATCCACCTTGAGCAGGTCGTTATACGCGGCGATGGCGTTGTCGTATTCCTTCTTGTTGCGGTAGGCCGCGGCAATCTGAAGGTTGATCACGCTCAGCGCCGGCGCTCGGGCCATCACCTGGCGGTAGCTCGCGATCGCCTCGTCGAACTTGGACGCGTTGTAGAGCGCATCGCCGATCGCCAGATCCGCCTGCAGGTCCTTGGCGGCCATGCCGCCGAGCACGCCAGACGCCGCGGGGCCTCCGCCCTTCTTCATCGTGAAGGTGAGCGGCGGATTGGGCGCGCCGATCGTCGAGACGTTCATCTTGCCCGTCTCCGGTCCGAAGCCGGGCGCAGCAGCCGAGAACGACCAGCCGCCGGCCTTCATCCCGATGATCGAGAAGCGGCCTTTGTCGTCGGTCGTGGCGGTGAAACTGCTCGGCGATGCCGCCGGATTTTCCGCGGTGACGGTGGCCCCTTTAATCGAATTGCCCGCTTCGTCCTTGACGACGCCGCCGACACGACCGGTCTGGGCAGCCACACTGCCCGCCACTGCCACGATGAACAGCGCGGCCAGCACGCCTCTCAACAGATAAAGACGGTGACGCATGCTCGAACCCCCTGTAAAGGGTTCAGTATATATTGAATTCCGTGAAACATTCCCTCGTGGCGCTGCCCGTTGCCTGGCTCGTGCTGGTCGCCCGGCTCGTCGCGCAAACACCGGCGTCCGCGCCGGAATCGCGCGCCGGATTCGCGCCGATCGGCCCACTGGTCGAGGCCGCGATCGCGCGTCACGAACTTCCCGGCGCCGTCGTCCTCGTCGGCCGCGGCGACGCGATCGTCTACCACGGGGCGTTTGGGCAGCGGGCGGTGGCGCCTGCGCCCGAGCCGATGACCGAGAACACCATCTTCGATCTCGCGTCCCTCACCAAAGTGGTGGCGACGACGACCAGCGTGATGAAGCTGGTGGAGGAGGGACGCATCAGGCTGAACGAGCCGGTCTCGCAGTTCATCCCGGAGTTTGCGCGTTACGGCAAAGGCGGGATCCAGATCCGTCATCTGCTGACACATACCTCGGGTCTGCGTCCCGATCTCGAGCTCGACGTCGAGTTTCACGGTGCGGACGAAGCGATCCGCCGGGCGATCGAAGAGGCGCCGACTGCGCAGCCTGGCGAGCGATTCGTGTACAGCGACATCAACTTTTTTCTGCTCGGCGATATCGTCCGCCGCGTGAGCGGTGAGCGCCTCGATCGGTATGCGAAGGCGCAGATCTTCGATCCGCTCGGCATGACGGAGACGACGTTTCTGCCGCCGGATTCCTGGCGATCGCGGATTGCGCCAACCGAAGCATGCACGACGCTGGCGTGGCCGTGCGGCCCCTCGACCGGGCTTGGGGCGGGTGTTCCCGGCGTGCCGTTCCTGCGCGGCGTCGTTCACGATCCGACGGCGCGGCGGATGGACGGCGTCGCCGGACACGCGGGGCTCTTCAGCA
>JAYVMG010000243.1:0-10669 GCA_043759095.1 Acidobacteriota bacterium
GAAACGACCTATAGGTTTTGGTACCCTGTGACGTTCGTGTCGATGCTGTGCATTCCGGCGTCGATTGCCACCGCTGTCTGGAAGGAACAGTTGTTCGACATCCGCGTGCTCGTCCGCCGCGGGCTCCAGTATCTGTTCGCGCGCACGGCGCTCCGCGTGCTGCTCGTCCTGCCGATCGCGCTGCTGCTGTTCTCGATCTTCAGGAATCCCGACCGCACCGTCGGGCAGATTCTCCAAGGCTCCGGATGGTTGAACCTTGTCCTGATGGCGGCCATCGGCGCCGCGCTCCAATCGCGGCAGCGGCTGCAGACGTCGCTCGACCGCCGGTTTTTCCGGGAGGCCTACCACCAGGAGCAGGTGCTCGTGCAGCTGATCGACGAAGTCCGGCAGCGGGACTCGCTTGCCGATATCGCGCGGCTCGTGAGCGCGCGGATCGATTCGGTGCTGCACCCGACGACGCTGCATGTGTTCTATCGCGCGGAAGAGCGCAGCGATCGGTTCGAGGGGCACTCGTCGTCCAATGTCCTCGCGCAGCCGCAGCTGTCGGACCAGCGCACGCTGCTCGGTCTCATCGGCGGCGGGACCGCGACCCGGGAGTTTCCAGTCGACTTCAAAAGGACGTTGCCGGACAGCGAGCGCGGCTGGCTCGAGCATCTGGGCGTGCGCCTGATCGTGCCGATCACGGGCACTCGAGAACGGCTGGTCGGCGTGCTGCTGCTGGGCCTGCGGATGTCGGACGAGCCCTATTCGGCGACGGACCTGCGGCTACTGCAGGGCATCGCGGCGCAGATCGGCCTGGTGTACGAAAACCAGCACCTGCAGGAACGCGTGCGGATGGATGCCGACGTCCGGCGCGATGTGCTCGCGCGGCTCGAAGAGCGCCGTGTCAGCCTGCTCAAGGAATGTCCCGTGTGCGGCGCCTGCTACGAGAGCGCGGTCGACCGCTGCGAACAGGACGGCGCGGAGCTCGCGCTGACGTTGCCGATCGAACGGACGCTCGACGGGAAGTACCGGCTCGAGCGCGCGCTGGGGCGCGGCGGCTTCGGCGCGGTCTTCGAAGCGTCCGACCTGCGGCTGCAACGCCAAGTGGCGGCCAAGGTGATGATGGGATCGCTCTTCGGCGATCCGGCCGCGCTCCGGCGCTTCGAGCGCGAGGCGCGGGCGGCCGCGAAGATCGATCACCCGGCCATCACGCGCGTGCATGACTACGGGGCCGTCGGGTCCGGAGGCGCGTACCTGATCATGGAGCTCGTGGCCGGCCGGACCTGGCGCGCGGAGCTACGGCGTTCCGGCGTGATTGCTCCGGCGCGGGCCGCGGAATGGTTCAGGCAGCTTCTCGACGGGCTCCGGTTCGCTCACGCCATGGGCATAGTCCACCGTGACCTGAAGCCGGAGAACGTCATGGTGGTCGAAACGTCCGGCGGTGAGGCACTGAAGATCATGGATTTCGGTCTGGCGAAAGTGCTCGACTCTGGAACGGGCGTCACCGAGTCGGTGACGGTGGCCGGCACCGCCATGGGCACGCTCGGCTACATGGCGCCTGAGGTCTTGACCGGCGGACTGGTCGACGAGCGCGCGGACATCTTTGCCGTCGGCGTCATGGTGGTCGAGACGCTCACCGGCACGCGTCCCTTTGGCGGATCGACGCAGCAGGAGATCCTGCTGGCGCTGCTGCAAGGCGAATATCACCTGCCCGGAGATTTGGCCGAGACGCGATTGCTCGATGCCATCGTGCAACGGTGTCTCGCCAAGGATCCTCGCGATCGCTACGGCTCGGTGGCAGACGTGGCGAAGGACCTGGTTCCCGCGCTGGCGCGCTCCGTGGGCTTCGGTGCACACCGTGCGTCGACGATCTCCGAATCGCCAACGCTGGGAGATTGGAACTCGCCCATAAAATCCAACTGACTGCGGCCCAGACACCCGGCGCCAGGCTTCCTGGACCCTTCGCCGTCTTCGAGGAGTAATCTGGCGCGGTTATGTTTGACGAGGTGCTTTGATGATCATCACCGAGCGCGCGGTTGGCGACGTCACGATTCGAAGGCTGAGGGTCGCCTCGACAGTCGGGCTAAACTTACGCTGCTATGGACGTTTGTCCGACAGACATCATCCTCGCGCCCGCAGAGCGCATCTGGCGCCTAGTGACGGACCCGCGTGAGTTGGCCCAATGGTCAGGGACGAGATTGGTTGAAGCGCCTGCGCGAGCGATGAGCGCTGGCGATCATCTCGTCTTTCGAGCCGGCATGTTCTACATCATCTTCGACGTGGTTGAGATGCAGGCCCCGCGGCAGCTCACCCTCGACATTGCGCTGCCTTTTGGCATCAAGAACCGCGAGCAGATGCAGATCACACCCATCGACGCCAACTCGTGTCGCACGACGTTTAATTGAGCGTTCAGCTTCCCGCCAGGTTGGCGGGGTCGGCTCCTGGAGATGGTCTTTGGCCGGCGGTTCGTCACCGGGCCCGCCGACTCGCTCGGGCGCTTGAAACGGGCCGCCGAACAGCGTCCAACCCCTTCGTCTAAATGACAGGCGTTTGGCGCAACTCGATCCGCATCACTTTTTCGGCGCCGCGAAGGCGATGATCTCGTCGTTGGTGACCGCCGACCCCGTGAGCCCGCCGCCGGTGCTCACCACCGTCACGAATTGCCGGCCGTCGGATCCGAGGTACGTGATCGGCGTCGTCTCCACCGATGACGTCAGCCTGATCTCCCACAGCTTCTCGCCGGTCGCGGTCGCGAAGGCGCGGAACCTGAAATCATCCGTGCCGCCCACGAAGGTGAGGCCGCTGGCGGTCAGCACGACACCGCCGGAACTCGGACGGCCGGTGTCCTGCATGCCGGCCGGCAGCGCATCGGAGACGCCAAGCGTCTTGCGATAGACGATGTTGCCGGTATCCATATTGACCGCGACCAGTTCGCCCCACGGCGTCGGCCCGCAGAGGAGTTTCCGATCGGGATCGCCGAAGCGGCGCGTGCCGGCGAGCGGACCGGCATTCGCGTAGCTGCCGTCCTCCCGCCGGACGATACGCATCGGCTGGAAGATATTGCTGGTGTTCGACACGAACAGATGCAGCTCGGGATCGTACGACGGTCCCCAGAAGTTGATGCCGCCCGCAGGACCCGGAGGGGAAATGCTGTACTGGTTGAAGGCGATCGGCATGTACGGCCCGCCCAGCTTCATGTTGTTGTCGTCGACCAGATGTTCGCAGTACGACTGATGCTGTGGCTCGCCTTTGTAGAGATTGTTACGGGCGATCGTATTCTGTGCGAGCGGTTCGGGTTTGACGGGGAACGGCTGCGTCGGCGACGCCTGCTCGCCTGGCACGTCGCTTTTCGGCACCGGGCGCTCTTCGATGTCGAAGAGCGGCTTGCCCGTCACGCGATTGAACGTGAACATCAATCCGGTTTTGTTGACGATGATGACGGCGGGCACGATCTGTCCGTCGCGGCGCAGGTCGACGAGAAGCGGCGCCGACTGCGTGTCGTAGTCCCAGATGTCGTGGTGCACGAGCTGGAAGTGCCAGAGATACTTGCCGGTGTTCGCATCGACCGCGACGAGCGAGGACGAGAACAGATTGTTGCCAGGACGGTCGATGCCGACGCGGTCGTTGTTCGGGGCGCCGAGCGGCATATAGAGGATGCCGCGCTCGGTATCGAGTGACGTATAGCCCCAGACGTTGACGCCGGAACGATTCTTCGCGCTGTCTCCACCCCACGTGTCGTAGCCGAACTCGCCCGGCCGCGGTATGGTGTGAAACGTCCACACCAGCTTGCCGGTCCTGGCGTCCCACGCGCGTGTGTCGCCGGCGGGTCCCGCGCCGCCACTGGAGCCGCCCGGGCCTTCGCCGGTGCCCGCGCCGGTGATGATCAGATTCTTGTAGATCGTCGGCGACGACAGCAGCGAGTAGGCGACGTTGGTCCCGGTCTGCATGACCTCCGGCGTCTTCAACGTGATCGCGCCATTTTCACCGAACCACTCGTTGAGCGTGCCGGTTGCGGCCGTCAGCGAGTAGAGCTTGCCCGTCGTCGATCCGAAGACGATCGAAGGCGGGAGCGGGAGAGCGCCTCCGACTCCGCCGCCCGGCCAATACGACACGCCGCGCTTCGACGGCAGCTCGTTGTTGGGAAGCTGAAACTTCCATTTCTCCGCGCCGGTCGTGGCGTCCAACGCGATGACGGCGCCATAGGGCGAGGCGAGATACATCGTGTTGCCGATCACGATGGGAATGGCCTGGTCTTCCCGCATCGGGCCGGTAAAGGCGGCAGGCTTGAGATGAACGCTCCAGGCTTGCTGCAGCGTACCGACATTGGTTCGCGTGATCTGGGTCAGCGGGCTGTAGCGGTTGGCGGTCTGATCGTAGTTGGTGCTTGGCCAGTCGGTTGCGCCCTGCGCACCGTCCGCGCGGCTCACTGCGGTGGAGGTCGCTGCCAGCGCAGCACAGGCCACGCCCAACGCGAGTCTCGAGGCTAATCCCGTCATGGTGTGGCTCCCGGCACTGCCGCTCCGTGGCGGCGTTTGTGTTCGCGGAATGATAGTCCACGGAGACAGTCCGTCAAACCGCTTGGAGCGTCGTACGCAACCCTTCCCAATTTCACGATGAAGACGAGGATCTGGTCGCAAAGGGTAGACCTACGGGTCCAGAGCGGGCCTGATCCCGGATCGGAATAGTACCGGGTCATCGTGGCCCTTCGAAATCGTCGCGAGTGTGACTAGGCAGTCCGCTCAAGCCCTGCGGCATATCTTGAAGCGCGAACCGTTTGTCTTTCCCAACGCTGTGGACGACGACCGCAGTTGCCGGATTGAACCCGAGGAAGATTTGCGGAAGTCGGTGTTCTACAACGTGAACGAGCGGAAGTCGCTCACGCGAATGCCGATTCTCTACATGTATCCGAGCCGCCGCACATCCATACCAACGCAGGAGTCGGGAAAACTTGGTCAGCGAATCGCTGCCGCAGCACTCCTGCAAGATCTCAGGACATCGCAAGGAGTTGAGCCTGCGTTGGGACTGCCGCCGGGACCAAATTCCGGTCTGACGATAAAATTCTCACAGTAGGGCAGTCGCCGCTGCAATCCCAGCCGCCACCGCGTTACTGACGCTGCGAACCATGCGGCCAGCGACGACGACGGGCTTTCAAGCCGCCGTCGCTGGAAACAGAAACGCGATTGTTCACACTATATCGGGGTCCGAATCATCAAATGGGAGGTCATCGTCACCATCAAATGAACCGGACACTACTGATCACCGTTGACTCGTCACGGACTTGGTCTAAGCTAGGCGGGATCGAAATTGTCCCGTGGAGGTTCCGCATGCCGCTATTGACCCGGCTCACCGCAGACAGGATCGCTTTTCGGAGATTGCTGCTGGCTGCCGTCATCATCGTCCTCAGCGCACCGGCCGCGCTCGCGCAGAGCGCGATCGCCGGCGTCGTGCGCGACGCGTCGGGCGCTGTCCTGCCTGGGGTCACGGTCGAAGCCGCGAGCCCCGCGCTCATCGAGGGCACCCGCACCGCGACGAGCGACAACGCCGGCAGCTACCGCATTGAAAACCTGCGGCCCGGCGACTACACCGTCACCTTCGCGCTGCAGGGCTTCCGGACCACCAAACGCGAGGGGATCAAGCTGCCGACCTCGTTCACGGCCACCGTCAACGCGGATCTCGCCCTTGGCCAGCTCGAGGAATCGATCACCGTCTCAGGCGAGTCGCCGCTGGTCGATGTGCGCGGCTCCGTATCGCAGTCGGTGATGAACCGCGAGCGGCTCGACGCGATTCCCACCGGCAAGGATCCGTTCGCCGTCGGGCAGCTCATTGCGGGCGTCACGACGGCGACGCCCGACGTCGGTGGCACGCAAATCATGCAGCAGCCGAACCTGCAGGTGCACGGGTCGTCGAACAACGACAACGTGTTCATGGTTGACGGCGTGCAAATCCAGCACCTCGGCTTCGGCGGCAACGCGACCGGCTTCTATTTCAACGACGGTTTGATGGAAGAGATCAGCTACCAGACCAGCTCGTTGCCTGCGGAAGGGCCGGTGGGCGGTGTGCAGATCAACATGATTCCGCGCGACGGCGGCAACGCCTTCCACGGGAGTGTCTTCTCCACCGGTGCCAACTCCAGCATGCAGGCCAACAACCTGGGAGACGATCAGCTCGCGCTGGGATTCAAGGTGCAGAACCGTGTGCAAAGCGTCTACGACATCAACCTCACGCTCGGCGGCCCGGTGAAGCGCGACCGTCTCTGGTTCTTCTCGACCTTCCGCCGGTGGAGCGCGAACAACTATCTGGGCAACACGTTCACGTCGACGGGCGCGCAAGCCGTCGACGATCAGTACCTCACCGACATCACCGGCCGTCTCACCTATCAGGTGAGCAAGAGCAACAAGCTCTCGCTCCATTACGATCGCAGCATCAAGTGGCGCGGCCACCGGCCGAACAACTGGCTCGGCGCCAACTTCAACGATCCGATCTCGGACGTCGTACAGACCACGCAGCTCAATTACATCGGCGAAGTGAAGTGGCAGTCGACGATCAGCAACCGCCTGCTGGCCGAAGCGTCGGTGTTCACGATGCCGGTCAATTACACGCTCGGCTTCGAGCCCGACGCCGCGCCGGATGCGATCGCCACGTTCGACCAGATCCGCTCGACGATCAGCGGCGTCTCGCCGCGCATGGACACCAACACGGCACGCATGTTCACCTACGCCGCCAACCTCTCGTACGTCACCGGCTCGCATAGCCTGAAGGTCGGCACGCAGGTCCGCACCGGCTACTCGCAGGAACTGTTCACGATGCGCGGGGATATCCTGCAGATCACGAGCAACGGCGTCCCAAATTCCGTGCGGCTCGTGAACACGCCGAGCGGCCACAATGAAGAAGGCACCAACACCGGGTTGTACGTCCAGGATTCCTGGCGGCTTGGCCGCGTCACGCTGAACCCGGGCCTTCGGTACGAGCGCTTCGTGATGTCGATTCCGGCGCAGGGCGCGCCGGCCGGCACGTGGGTGCCCGCGCGCGATTTCGCCGCCCAGAACGGCATCGTCAACTGGAACACCGTGTCGCCGCGTCTCGGCTTCTCGTGGGACATGTTCGGCAACGGCGAGACGGCGCTCAAAGGCGGGGTGAGCCGCTACGATCGGCTCGAAGGTGTGAATCTCGTTCAGCCGTTGAACCTGCACAACATCGCGTTCCAGGTCTGCCCGTGGGCCGACACGAACAACGACCTCGTGGCGCAGACGAGCGAGATCGTGATGGCGCGCTGCACCGGATCGCTGCAGCCGACACTCGGCAACGTCGACCCGGGCCTGAAGCGCCCGCATCAGTGGGAATACACGGCGATGGTGCAGCGGCAGGTCGGCCGCAACACATCGGTGAGCGTCGGCTACTACGGCCGGCGATACAGCGACTTGTACACGACCGTCAACGGGAACGTGCCGGCCACCGCTTATACGCCGGTGACGATCACCAACCCGCTGACCGGCCAGCCGCTGGTCGTGTACAACCAGGATCCGGCCACCAAGGGATCGGTCCGGAACGTGTTGGCCACCATTCCCGATCTGCGCCAGCTCTACAACGGCGTCGAATTCCAGGTGAACACGCGCCTGAAAAACGCGACGATCTTCGGCGGGCTGACGGTCGGCCGCGACGAGGGCGATCAGGACACCGGCGACCTCAACAACCCGAACAACCGAATCAACAACTACGGCGCGATCGGGTTCGACTCGCCGTATCAGGTGCGCGGCGGCTTCACCTACCGGCTGCCCGCCGACGTCCAGTTCGCGGGCTCGATCCGCGAATCGAGCGGGCTGCCGCAGACTCGCGTGTACCCCGTGACGACGACGATCGTGCCGGGCCTGACGCAGGTCACGCAGAATGTGCAGGCTGCGGAGCGCGGCGAGTTCCGCTACCCGTGGATTAACCTGGTCGATCTGCGCCTGATGAAGGTCTTCAAGTTCGGCACGAAGAAGTTCGAGCCGACCATCGACTTCTACAACATCTTCAACAACAACGCCGTCACGAGCGCCGTCACGACGATCGGCTCGTCGCTCGGACGGCCGTCAGCGATCATCATGGGACGGCTCGTGCGCGTCGGCGGCCGCATCGCGTTCTAGACCAGAACCTGCTTCATGACCTCGTCGCTGGGGCGGGCCCGCGTGTCCGCCCCAGCGACGACGTATGGGTCCGGGCCGACACACCGGCGGCCCTACTTCGCCGCGCTCGCGGCCGGGAGCGGGCCTTTGTAGACTTTCCCGCCCTTCATCACGAACGTCACCCGCCGGACCGCGGTGATGTCCTGCAGCGGATCGCCCGCGACCGCGATCACATCGGCCTCGAGACCGGGCACCAGCGAGCCTGTCGTCTTGCCGAGCCCCATGGACTCGGCGGCCAGCGCGGTCGCACCGACGATCGCGTCCATCGGATTCTGGCCACCGTCCTTCACCCGCACCACGATCTCGCGCGCGTTCTGCCCGTGGGCGCCAGCCACCGCGTCGGTGCCCATCGGCATCTTCACCTTCGCGGCCAGGGCGCGCTTGAACATCGGGAAATTGGTCGGCACCGCCTTCTCCATGAACGCGAAGCCTTCTTCGTTGTAGTTGCCGATGCCCATGTAGCGCGCCTTGTTCTCGACGTAGTTCTGCAGCACGAGGCCGATGTTCGGATCGAAGTAGACGCCGTGCTCGGCCATGTACGTCAGGCCCTCATCGCTGACGAACGCGCCGTGTTCGATCTGCGTGCAGCCCGCCTTCGCCGCCGCGAGGACGGCGTCCGCAGCGTGCGCGTGGACGAGCGTCCGCAGCCCCTGCGTCTTCGCTTCTCCGCACGCGGCCTGCAGCTGCTCGTCAGTCATGGTCTTCGCGCCGCCTTCGCGGATGCTCTTCGACGCGAAGATTTTGATCAGATCCGCGCCGTCGGCCTTCTGCTTGCGCACGTACACGCGCAGTTCCTTGGGTCCACCGGTCCGTTCGTTCAGGGATCCGAGCGAGGTGAGGATGCGGGGCCCGGGCAACACACCGCGCGCGATGGCATCGCGGAGTTCCTTGTCGGCCGCGGCGCCCACGCTCTGCACCGTCGTGAAGCCATTGGCGAGCGTCGTCCAGGCGTTCTCCGCCGCGTAGAACGCCACTTCGGCCGGTGCCTCGCCGAGGTTCTGCGCACGGCCGTCCTTGCCGAAGTGATAGCCGATGTGCACATGCACGTCGATCATGCCGGGCATCATCGTGACGTTCCCCAGGTCGTAGGTGACGGGACCGGTCCGTTGATCGACTTTCGTGATCTTCGATCCCTGGATTTCAACCGTGGCGTTGGTCAGCACCTTGCCGGTGCCGTCGATGACCCGGGCCGCGCGCATAGTGATCGGCTGGCCCTGCGCGAACGCGGCGCAGGCAGCAGTGACAGCGAAGGTGGATGTGAGAATGAGCCGCAGCAACAGGATGTTCATGCGGGGATTATAGCGGGGGCACGATGCTCCGTCAGTCGAACAGCGGCTGCCCCTTGGGTTTCGCGGGAGCCTTGGGCTTCGCGTAGCCGGCGCCGCCCCTACAAGCATATATTTATACCTATATGCGCCGTCTATGTTTGATCGGTTCAGTAATCATCTGATTGTTGGACCCCGAACCGACAACAATTCCGAGCTGTCGATCCGGGGCGAAAGGGCAGGCTAGATCGAGGGGGATTGTTGAACCTGTCGGCGCCAGCGTTTCAAGGTCGAGCGCGACACGCCGAGCGCGTGCGCGGCGGCGTCAACGGATAGCCCGGCGACTCCCTTGACGCGTTCGGACGGTACGAGGACTCGCGGCCGACCGAGCCGCGTTCCTTGCGTCCTGGCCCGCTGTAGGGTCGGTTTGCTTGCGGGGCATACAGGAAATACCCACAACGACTTTGCTTGGGTCTCTTGTGTTACCGGCTCGAATGGCTTTGAATCCCTCAATTTCTTAATCAGGGACTGTACAACCGGAGCCGCATCGTTCAACCCCGTCACGAATATAGCGAATTTCTCGGATTTATCCTGCGAGTTTGCGGGTACGGCAAACGCCGCGGCCAAAATAACAAGCAGAACGACGCAGCCACGTTTGAACATCGGCGTCAGTGCTCCCGAATGGCTTGAGTTGCAGGCAGGATGTCAGGAGCCGGAAGCTGTCGGCTTGGCGACCTCAAGGTCACTCTCATCAAACCAAAGAAATTCAAATTCCTTCTTCTTCTCATCGAACCACTTGCAGTTATACCGCCCGGCTTCAATCTTCCCAACGGTCATCACAGGCCCACCAGACTTGAGCCGAACTGTTGCACCCACATTAAAATGGTCTGCCACCGGAGTCTCCTTTCGTTGGAAAAAAACGACAGTGTAACACCCCTTGGACGCCCGCCACCCCGCAACACCACCTGACGCCGTCCGTCGTTGCGTGATTGAGTCATCCACCGACCGAGCCGTTCCGAATCTCAGCATGTAAGCGGAAGAAATCGGACGACCTGACAATCCGGAGTTGCCAACACGCTTGCCAACGCCCCCGGGAGACGGCGGTGGAAGCCCGGCAATCGATTCCTGTCTAAAGTGTTGAAACTAAATTGGTGCGGAAGAGAGGATTCGAACCTCCACTGGATTGCTCCAACTAGCTCCTGAGGCTAGCGCGTCTGCCGTTCCGCCACTTCCGCAAGTGGTGAGAAAAACCCTAAGGCC
>JAYVMG010000244.1:0-10659 GCA_043759095.1 Acidobacteriota bacterium
AGGAAGAAATGGTCGGGACGGGGAGATTCGAACTCCCGATCTCTTGACCCCCAGTCAAGCGCGATAACCAGGCTACGCTACGTCCCGACTCGAACGATCTTACGCTGAACGCTTGCGGCGCGCTTGGGGAGAGCGCGCCGACCCGCTACGTGACGCCGCGGACTTACCGCGCGACGTCTTCACCCGCTCCGCCGGCATCGACCGGACCCTGGCGGCGGCACTGGGCGGCGCGAGGCGGAACTCGTCGCCGCTACTGCTGGTGCTGGTCAGCAGTTCCAGAATCGACTGCAACCCGCGCTTCACTGCCGTCATCCGCTCGCGCGCGTTCTGTCCGATCAACTCGTCGAGCACTGGTTCGTCCGCTGCGACCGGCGCCGTCTGCTCGTCGATTTTCCGACGCGCGCCGGCGAGCGTCAATCCTTCAACCAACAGCAGATGCTTGATCCGCAGCACTTGCTCCACATCGGAGCGCCGATACACGCGCGGCGCGCCCGCCGCCTTGGCCACGCCCAGTTCGGGGAACTCCGCTTCCCACGAGCGCAGCACGTAGGGCTGCACTTTGGCCAGATCGCACACTTCCGCTGCCCTGAACAGCGCGCGCTTCGGAATCTCGACCTGAGCGGGAATGTCCGGCATTGACGCTTGAAAAGTATAGCAGGTCGCTTGCCTGAAAGGCTCGCGCTACACCCCGGAGTGGCCGAATCCCTTTCCGCCGCGGTCGGTCACCGGCAGCGTCTCGACCTCGTCCCACGTGACGCGCGCAACGGGCGCGACGACGAACTGCGCGATGCGCATCCCGCGCGAGACGCGAAACACGTCGCGGCCCAGATTGATCAACGGCACGCGAATCTCCCCGCGGTAGTCGGAGTCGATCGTCGCCGGCGTGTTCGGCAGGCTGATGCCGTGCTTCACGGCGAGACCCGACCGGGGCCGCACCTGCCCCTCGAAGCCCTCGGGAATCGCCACCTCGAGCCCGGTCGGCACGAGCACGATGTCCCCCGGCCCGATCAGTACGTCTTCGACGATCGCCGCGTGAAGGTCCATGCCGGCAGCGCCCGGCGTCATGTACACCGGCAGGCCCAGTCCTTCAGCGGACGGCAACCGGCGAATTTTCAGTGTCAACGCGATAGTCACGGGAGCATGGTACTGCATGGCACGTCTGAAGACGTGCGCCACGGTGCTGCATGGCACGCCGCACGACTAAAGTCGTGCGCCACAAACGAGTCGTGCGCCACAAACAGGTCGTGCGCCACAAACGAGTCGTGCGCCACAACGGGTCGTGCGCCACTTGCGCCGCTACGGCTTCAACTGACGGCGCAGGCGCTCGACGACGTGCTCGCGGCTGGTCTTGAACTCGGCCTCCAGGCTGTCCAGCGCCGCGACGACGATGTCGCGATGGTGCACGTTGGGCCCGACCGCTTTCACCGCGTCCACCCACAAGGCGTGGATGCGCTCGACGTCTTCCGGCGTCAGGTTCGGCGCGTGCGCGCCGAGCGCGAACTTCTGCACGTGACCGTCGGCGAAGTGGATGACGAACTGCGTGATCAGCTCACGGCCGTGCGGCGCGCGATCCCAGGCCTGTCCCATCTGGTGCGCCTGGTCTTCCGACGAGAGGACCGCCGACTCGCCCACCACGATTTCGCTGGCCTGCAGGATCACACCCGTCTGCGCCACCGCATCGAAGATGTTCGTCGCCGGCAGCACGAGCAGTTTCACGCCGCGGCCGTGCCGCTCCGCAATCGCGACCACCCTCGTGAACAGCGTCTGTTCGTAGTCGGTGAACAACTCGTCGGGCTCGAGTTCGTGCGAGCTGCCATCCGGACCGCGCAGTAACCGGATCGTCAGCACGACGACGTCGCGCTCGGGCGGCGTGTGTCCCACTACCCAGTCGAGCTGCGCCAGCGTGTTGTAGTCGCGCACCGGCACCAGCACGGCGCCTGGCCGACTGTGCAGCGCTTCGATGCCGACTTCAGGCTCCGGCGTCAGCTGAAACTGATCGAGCTTGCCGGATCCGCCGGCCTTCTGGCGCTTCGTGATCTGTTCCGACACCAGGAAGATGGCGAAGAATCCGCCGGTGAACAGCAGACCGGAAATGGTGGCCGTCTCCTTCGTGAACAGGTTGATAACGGCGCACGTGAAGAGCGAGACGGCGATCAGCGTGACGCCGATCGGATACTCGCGTCCGCCGATCGTGACATTCAGCGGCACTTTCCATCCGCGCTCGATGTCCGGCCGCTTGTAGCGCAGCACCAGCACGGCCAGCGCGTTGAACGCAAAACTCCACACGACGCCGAATGCGTACGCCTCGCCGAGCACGATGACGTTGCCGCGACTGATCAGGATGGTTACGATCTGCAGGATCGCGATCATGTTGATCAGGCGATAGGTCGTCCCGAAGCGGCGGTGCGGCTTGCGGAACCACTCCGTCAACACGCCGTCCTCGGACACGCGGTTCAGCACGCCATTCGATCCGACGATGGCCGTGTTGACCGCGCCGGCCAGCATCAGGAAGCCGACGATCACGACGACCGCCTGGAACACCAGGCGCAGCGACACCGGCCCGACCACATGCATCGCGAGGCCGGAGATCAGGTTGTCGTAGTACTGCGGTCGCACCGCGTCCGGAATGATCGCGACAGCGAAGAAACTCACCAGCCCGGTGAACACCAGGCTGTAGATGAAGATCACCATGCCGGCGCGCTGCAGGTTCTTCACCTTCGGCACTTCGATCTCGCGGTAGACCTGCGCGAGCGACTCTTCTCCGCTCATCGCCAGAATCGAATGGCCGAAGCCGACCAGGATCGCGATCGCCGTGAACGTCGGCCAGATGGTCCCCTTCAGCCAACCCAGCGCGTCATCCGAGAACTGAATGCTGCTGTGTGTCGGCAGCGGCGGCAGCGAGCCGCCACGATGCACCAGCGTCAGCGTGCACCATCCGATCAGAAGGACGACCATGACGGTGGCGATCTTCATGATCGTCATCGCATCGTCGCTGCTCTCGTGGATGCCGCGTGTGTTGCGCCACCAGAAGTAGACGGTGATCACGATGGCGATGAACGCCGCCGTCCCTGCGGTCGGGATCCGCGCCTGAGCCCCGGCGCGCATCAGGATGTCGTTGATCAGACCGGCGATGTAGCTGCCGGCGGACACGCCGCTGATCGGACCGGTGAGGATGTAGTCGAACAGCAGCGCCGACACGGACAGCTTGGCCAGCGTGCCGCCCATCGCCTCCTTGACAACGCGATACACGCCGCCGCGGACGAACATCGCGGAGCTCTCGATGTACAACGCGCGGACGGCGTACGAAAAGATCATCACCCCGAGGATGAACCACGGCGCCGACTTCCCCACCGCCTGCTCGACGATGCCGCCGACGTAGAACGCAGTGGACCCGAGGTCGGCGAGCACGATGGCCGCCGCACGCCAGAACGAGATGAATGACAGGAGAACCGTGGTGGCAACGACGACGCGAACGCGCCCGTCCCTGGACAACGGCGTGAGTGACAACTAACGTTCCTTTTTTTCGCGGCGGTTCTTGCGCGCCCGGCGGTCTTTGCGTTCCTTCTGAACGGCGTGACCTTTTGCGCCTTTCGCGTCGTGGCGCGGTGCGCGCGACTTGCGGACGCCGCCCACGTTGGTATTGCGATCGCGACGGCGCACCTGAATGCGAATCGGTGAGCCGAGGAACCCGAACTCCTCGCGGAGTTTGTTGACGAGGAACCGCTCGTACGAGAAGTGGAATGTCGTCGCGACGTTGGTGAAGAAGAGGAAGGACGGAGGTGCGACGCCCGTTTGCGCCGCGTACATGATCCGCACGTGCTTGCGGCCCGGGCTGACCGGCGGGTTGGCCGCCGTCACCTTCTCGATGAACTTGTTGAGCGCCGGCGTCGGCACGCGCACGCGCCGCGCCGCCGCTACCTTGTCCATCGTCTCCAGCACCTTGGTCGTGCGCTCGCCGGTGAGCGCGGAGATGTGGAGGATCGGCGCGAAGTCGAGGAAGCGCATCCCCTGGCGCAGCTTGTCGTCGAACCGCTGGACGAAGGTGTGATCCTCTGTCTTCACGAGGTCCCACTTGTTGACGATGATCACGATGCCGCGTCCCGCGCGGTCCGCTTCGCCGCCGATCGCCGCATCCTGATCCGATGCGCCGGTGCTGGCGTCGATGACCAGGGCGACGACGTCGGCATCGGCGATGGACTCCTTGGCAAGGGAGACGCTGACCATCTCGATCTTCCCCCCGCTCGAGACACGTCCGGGACGCCGCATGCCGGCGGTGTCGATGATCCGGAAATGGCGCCGGTGCCACAGCAGCGGCGAATCGATCGCATCGCGCGTCGTCCCCGGCATGTCGCTGACGAGCACGCGCTCCGTTCGCAGCAGCCGATTGACCAGCGACGACTTGCCTACGTTCGGCCGACCGACGATCGCAAAGCGCGTCTCCGTGTCGGCCACGTCAGGGCTAACGGCTGAGGGCTCACCGGCACCCTCAGGGCTGAGGGCTAATGGCTGAGGGCTTCCGTCCGTTGAGCCCTGAGCCCTGAGCCCTAAGCCCTTCAGGCGAGACACGATCTCATCGAGCAACTCGGCTACGCCCGTGCCGTGCTCGGCCGAAATCTCGGTCACCGGGTCGAAGCCGAGCTGGAAGAATTCCATCGAGGACTTCTGCGAGCGCTTGTCGTCGGTCTTGTTGATCGCCAGAATCACCGGGATGCCGGTCTCGCGCAGCTCGCGCGCAATCCGCTCGTCTCCCGGGATCAGCCCCTCGCGTCCATCGACCATCAGCACCAGCAGCTCGGCGCCGACGATGGCGCGCTGCCCCTGTTGGACGACCAGTTCGTGCAGCGGATCCTGGCTCTCGCCGTACAACCCGCCTGTATCGAACAGTTGGAACGATGTGCCGCGCCAGACGACGGGCCGTGCGAGCGCATCGCGCGTGGTCCCCGCAATGGGCGCGACGATGGCGCGGCGGCTGCCGGTCATCCGGTTGAAAAGCGTGGATTTCCCCACATTGGGCCGTCCTACGAGCACGACGGTTGGCGGTTTACGGGACATTCAGTCTTTCACTTAGCCTTAGCATTGACAGCGTAAGTCTCACAATCTATAGTATTTAACAGCGGTCAGGAGACCCTAAGCATGATCAAGGTCGACATCGTCAACGAAGTCTCGAAAATCGCCGACATCACCAAAGTCAAAGCCGAGGTGGCGGTCGACGCGGTGTTCGACGCGATGCGGACCTCCATGCAGCGCGGCGAACGCATCGAACTGCGCGGATTCGGCGTCTTCCAGGTGAAACCTCGCAAGCGCGGCATCGGCCGCAACCCCCGCACCGGCAAGGAAGTGCGCATCCCGCCGGGCCGCACCATCCGCTTCAAGCCTGGCAAAGATCTTCAGAACATCGGCTAACTTGGACCCTACCCCGTTCGTCGTCTGGCAGCCCAGTCCGAAGTTCCAGGACCGCGTCTGGCTGCACGTCCTCTTGTTCGCTCTGACTATAGCAACCACCACCTTTGTCGGAGCCGGACATTACGCCAGCTATCTCGACGACTTCAGCGGCTCCCGCGGGCTGCCGATGCCCCTCTCCGCTCTCCTCATACGGGGACTCTGGTACAGCGGCACCATCCTCGCGATTCTCGGGTGCCACGAACTCGGGCACTATTTCGCGTGCCGCTATTATGACGTCGATGCGTCGCTTCCGTTTTTCATTCCGGTTCCCTTCCTGCTGACCGGGACGATGGGGGCGTTCATCCGCATCCGCGAACAGATCCCCAGCAAACGTATGTTGTTCGACATCGGGATCGCCGGCCCTATCGCCGGGTTCGTCATCGCGGCGCCTGCGCTCTTCATCGGCCTGGCGATGTCGCACGTCGTCCGCCTCCCGGCGAATCCGGGAGACATGATGGAGCTGGGCGAGCCGCTGCTGTTCAAGTTCGCGTCCTGGCTGCTCTGGGGCACGCAGCCGGACGGCTATTCGCTGAACATGCATCCGATGGCATTCGCGGCGTGGTTCGGGATGCTGGCGACCTCGCTGAACCTGTTCCCGATCGGCCAGCTCGATGGCGGGCACATCTCGTACGCGGTGCTCGGCCCGCGCCGGTCCACCTACGTGACGTTCGCGATGCTCGCGGTGGCCATGTGCCTCGCGTTCTTCGCGTCCAGCTGGATCCTCTGGACCGGGATGATGGTCGTCATGCTCTTCGTCTTCGGGCCGAAGCATCCTCGCGTCTTCGACGAGGATGTGCCGCTCGACCGCACCCGCCTCCTGCTCGCCGTCTTCGCGGTGGTGATGTTCGTGCTCTGCTTCACACCGGCGCCAATACGACCCATGGACGTCATAGGACGTTGAGAGGATCCACGTCCACGACGACCCTTCGCTGAAGCTCGGGCCGCGCGGCGAGCGCTGACTGCAGCGCCTCGCGAATCTTCTTCCGGTTCATCCCTTTGATCATCAGCTGCGCGCGGTACTCGCCGCGCAGCCGGCCGAGCGGCGCCGGCGCCGGGCCCAGAATCCGCAATCCGCGATCCGCGATCCGCAATCTCTCCACGATCTCCGCCGCATCGTCCATCGCACCGGCGAAGGTGCGCGAGCGCACGACCGCGTTCACCAGCGAGATCATCGGCGGATAGCGCATGGCGCGACGGAATGTCAGCTCGCGTTCGTAGAACGCGGAAAAATCCTGACGGCACGCGAGCTGAATACTGTAGTGGTCGGGATACAACGTCTGAACAATCGCTTCACCCGGCAGATCGCCGCGGCCCGCGCGGCCGGCCACCTGCGTCAGCAGCTGAAACGTACGCTCGGATGCCCGGAAGTCGGCGAGGCCAAGACCGACGTCAGCGGACACGACACCGACAAGAGTGACTCGCGGAAAGTCGTGGCCCTTCGCGATCATCTGGGTGCCGACAAGGACGTCGATTGCGCCGTCGCGAAAGCGCGACAGGAGCGAGGCAAGCGATCCCCTCTTGCGAATTGCGTCGCGATCCAGCCGCGCGACCCGCGCGCCCGGACACGCCCTCTTCACTTCCGCCTCGACGCGTTCGGTGCCGAAGCCGGCCTGCTCGAGGTACGGACCCGCGCACAGCGGGCACGCCGGCGGCACACGCGCGGTGTAGTTGCAGTAGTGGCAGCGCGCGCGCCTCGCGTTGCCCTCGCCATGCACGACGAGCGACACACTGCAGTTCGGGCAGTCGATCGTGCCGGCGCACTGACGGCAGAAGACGGCGGTCGCGAAGCCGCGGCGGTTCAGCAAGACCAGCGACTGCTCGTGGCGATCCAGACGCGCCCGGATGCCCTCACGCAGCGCGCGGCTGAGGATCACGTTCGGGCCCTCGATCGCGTATTCCTCGCGCATGTCGACGACGCTGACCGATGCGAGCGGCCGATCGAGCACGCGACGTTCGAGCACCACGCGTTCGTACTTGCCGGTCATCGCGTTGTGATAGGTCTCCATTGACGGCGTCGCCGAGCCCAGGAGGACAAGCGCCCTGGCGCGCTGCGCGCGCACGATGGCCACGTCGCGGCCGTTATAGCGGGGGCTCTCGTCCTGCTTGTACGAGGCGTCGTGTTCCTCATCGACGACGATCAGACCGACGTTCTCGAGGGGGGCGAACACGGCTGACCGCGTGCCAACGACGACGTCGATGTCGCCGCGACGGATGCGCTGCCACTGGTCATGACGCTCGCCGTCAGACAGGCCGCTGTGCTGGATGGCGACGCGCTCGCCGAATGCCTGACGAAAGAGGAACGCGGCGGCCGGGGTCAGCGCGATTTCGGGGACAAGCATCAGCACGCGCCGGCCCGCCGCACGGACATCCGCCGACAGTCGGATGTAGATCTCGGTCTTGCCGCTCCCGGTGACGCCGTGCAGCAAGGCGACATGAAACGCGCGGGTGTCGGCAAGCTTGCGCAGCCGCCGCAACGCGTCTGTCTGCTCGCCGGTCAGCTGACGATCGGACGCCGGCCTGCTCGACACCTGATCCGCATCTGATGCGCTCCTGATCGCAAACGGGTCGCGCTCGACGCGGTCGTTGCGGAGGCTGATATAGCCACGCTTGGTGAGGCGGGAGATTGCATCCGCGGCAATCCCGCGCGCGGCGAGCGCGGGAGTGCCAATTCCTGTCGGCGTGCCGGCAAGGAGATCGAGCGCCTCGCGCTGCTTCGGCGTCAATTGGTCGTCGGCGGCGAGCGCTTCGTGGCCCGCCGCCGTGATGGCGGCGACCCGTGTCGTCTTGTGAGCATCCGCGCGGCCCCCGCGCGCCATCGGCGGCAACAGCGCAGGAATGGTGTCGCCGACGCCGGCTGCGTAGTATTCCGCCGTCCACCGCGCCAGCGCGACGACATCCGGCGGCACGAACGCGCCCGCATCCAGCACCTCGCGAATCGGCTTTACGCTGGTCGTCAGTCTCTGGTCATTGGTCGTTGGCCCGACATCAATCTCGACGACGATCCCCGTCACGACGCGTGTGCCGAGCGGCACGACGACACGCGCGCCGATACTGGGCGTGGCCACGCCCTCCGGCACCGCGTAGGTCAGTAAATCGAGATTCGGAACCGGGACGGCTACAAGGACCAGCAACGCTCAACTCTCAACGCTCAACTCTCAACGCTGAGAGTTCACACTTCAGAGTTGAGTAACTGTTTGACCAGCTTCATATCTTCCCATACCTCGCGCTTCGAGGACGGGTTCCGCAGCAGATAGGCGGGATGGAACGTCGGGATCAGCGTCGCGCCGCGATAGTCGAACTGCTGCCCGCGCAAGCGCGAGATGGGCGTGTCCGTCCGCAGCAGGGTCTGCGCCGCGTACTTGCCCAGCGCCACGATGATCTTTGGCTTGATCGCGTCAATCTGCTGAAACAGAAACGGTTCGCACGTCGCGACTTCGTCCGGCTCAGGATTGCGATTCTGCGGCGGCCGGCACTTGATGATGTTCGCGATGTAGACATCCTCGCGCGTGAGCGCCATCGCCTCGATGATCTTCGTCAGCAACTGCCCGGCGCGGCCGATGAACGGAATCCCCTGCTCGTCTTCGTCTGCGCCCGGCGCTTCACCCACGAACATCAAGTCGGCGTTGGGATTCCCCACGCCGAACACGACCTGCGTCCGGCCGAGGGTGTGCAGCTTGCAGCGCGTGCAGTCGCCGATGTCCTCGCGGATGGCCGCGAGTGTGTCCGCCGAACTCCTGAACACGGAGACTGGTACGGCTTCCGGCTGGACACGAGCGTCTACCTCTACGTGTGCAGTCGCAGGGGTCGGCCTCGGGGCCGGCACGTCGCTGGGCCCGCTCGCGCGCGTCCGCCACGCCGTATCACGGCTCACACCGGCGACGCCGATCTCGCCCGCGAACTTCAAATGCTCTTTGAGCTGATCGCGGTCCACTCAGACCTTGACCGCGCGGGCGGTGAGCAGGCGCTCCACTCTGGTGAGAATCTCCGACGCCACGCGCGACTTCGACTGCAGCGGCAGCGCTTCCGCTCCGTCGACGCCGACGATGGTGACCGCGTTGATGTCCACATCGAAGCCGGCGTTCGACCGCGAGACGTCGTTGGCGACGATGAGGTCCGCGTGCTTCCGCGTGCGCTTCGCCGTCGCATGCGCGACGACATCTTCGGTCTCCGCCGCAAAGCCGACGAGCAGCGGCCCGCTACCCGTCGCCATGCGCCGCTGGCCCAGCTCGCCGAGAATGTCCGGCGTCTTCCTGAGAACCAGCGTCAGCGTGTCGCCGTCCTTCGCCACCTTCTGCTCCGCACGCGCCGCCGGCGAGTAGTCGGCGACCGCCGCGGCCATGACGACCACCTGCATGTCGTCAGCGCGAGACATTACCGCCTCGTGCATCTCGGCCGCGCTGCGGACCTTCACCACCTGCCGCACGGCCGGCGTCTCAATCGTCGTCGGACCGGTGACCAGCGTCACGTCCGCGCCGCGACGCGCGGCCTCGGCCGCGATCGCGTAGCCCATACGGCCGCTCGACCGGTTGCCGATGTAGCGAACAGGGTCCACGTCTTCGTAGGTCGGACCAGCGGTAACGAGCACGCGTTGCCCGCGCAGCGGACCCTCGGGGCGGAGAATCGCCTCGGCCGCCGCCACGATCTCGTCAGGCTCGGCCAGACGCCCTTTGCCGATCCACCCGCACGCCAGATGGCCCTCGCCCGGCTCGACAAAGCGCGCGCCGCGCGCCGCGAGCGTGTTGAGATTCGCGCGGACAGCCTCGTGCTCGAGCATCTGCGTGTTCATAGCCGGTGCGATGAGCAGCGGCGCCCGGGTCGCGGTGTAGAGCGTCGACAGAAAGTCGTCCGCGATACCGTTGGCGAGCTTGCCAATGATGTTGGCCGTGGCGGGGACAATCAGGAGCAGATCGATCGTCGACGCCAGCGCGATGTGCTCGATGTCGGCGTTCATGCCGGCCTCGAACTGATCCGTGATGACGTGCCGCCGCGTGATCGCCTCGAAGGTGACCGCCCCGACGAAGCGCGCACCGCGCGCCGCCAGCGTGTCGAGGTTCTTGCGCACCGCTTGGTGCGCGAACATCTGGGTGTTCATCGCCGGCGCAATCAGCAGCGGCGCCCGCGTCGCGGTGTAGAGCGTCGACAGAAAGTCGTCCGCGATACCGTTGGCGAGCTTGCCAATGATGTTGGCCGTGGCGGGGACAATCAGGAGCAGATCGA
>JAYVMG010000245.1:0-4003 GCA_043759095.1 Acidobacteriota bacterium
TGACGACCAACGCGAACCGGGAAGACGTCGTGACGATGGGCGTGAAGGGCAGCGACATTCGCATCTCGAAAGACGATGGCATTCAGGCGTGGCCGTCGATCATTTCGTTCGCGGAGTCGTCGAAGCGGCAGGGCGTGCTCTACAGCGGGACCGACGACGGCAACGTGCAGGTGTCACGCGACACGGGACGGTCGTGGACCAACGTCACCGACAAGATCCCGGGGCTGCCGAAAGGCATCTGGGTGTCGGAGCTGGTGCCGTCAAGGTTCGATGAAGGCACGGTCTACGCGACCTTCGACGGCCATCGTCAGAACGACTTCGCGACCTACATCTACGTGAGCCACGACTTCGGGCAGACGTGGGCGTCGGCGGCGGGGAATCTGAAGGACGAAGTCATCAAGACGATGACCGAGGATCAGCGGAACGCGGATGTGTTGTACGCGGGCGCCGAGACGGGGCTGTTCGTCTCGATCGACCGTGCGAAGAGTTGGGTGCGTTTGAAGGCGAACCTGCCGACGGTCCGCATCGACGAGATCACGCTGCACCCGCGGGACAACGCGATGGTGCTGGCGACGCACGGACGCGCGATCTGGATCCTCGATCACCTCGAGCCGATCCAGGAGTACGCTGCGGCGGAAAAGGCCGTGGCGGACGTGAAGATGTTCAGCCCGCCGCCGTTCGCGATGTTCCGGCGCGCGACGCGCGATCGCAACTACGAGTTCTGGGGCGACCAGACGTTCTTCGGCGAGAATCCGCCGGCCGCCGCGATCATCTCGTGGTTCAACAAGAAGGCCGTCGGCGAGGTGAAGCTGAAGATCACCGACGCGGCCGGACGCGAGATCCGTGAGATTTCTGGAACGGTGCTGGCCAACAGCAATAAGCCGGGGATTCAGTCGGCGTGCTGGGATCTGCGCGTGCAGCCCGCGCCTGCGCCGCCTCCAGCCGCGGACGGACGCGGAGGCCGTGGTGGACGCGGCGGTCGTGGCGGTGGCGCGGCGGGCGATCAACCCGAAGGCCCTTCGACAGGCTCAGCGCAAGCGGCCAGCCCCGCGCCTGAGCCGCCGGCGGTCAGCCCCTTTGGCGCCGGCTGTCCCGTGCCGGCCGGTGGCGGCGGCGGCGGCGGTGGCTTCGGCGGTTTCGGCGGCAACGTGGCCGGACCGTACGTGATCGGCGGCGCCTACAACGTCGCGCTGATCGTGGACGGCAAGACGATCGAGACCAAGCCGCTCAAGGTCAGCGACGATCCGGACGTGGTGCTGACGTCGGCGGAGCGGAAGCGTCAGTTCGACATGGCGATGGAGATCCACATGCTGCAGCCGAGGATCACCGAGGCGTCCACCGCGATCGGATCGCTCACGCGCCAGATGACCGAGTTGACGACGACGATCGCGGGACGGAATGACGTGCCGGCCGATGTGAAGGCGTCGTTCGACGCGTTCAACAAGGAACTGACGGCGCTCGCGCCGAAGCTGGCGGCGCCGCAAGGCGGGCGCGGTGGCGGTGGCGGCGGCCGCGGCGGTGCGACCGAAAGCCTGCCGATCAAGGTCGGGCAGGCGAAGAACGGCCTGATGGGCGGCATGACGGTCGGCGAGTCAACCACGCGCGCGTTTACAGAGGTCAGGATCCAGACGCCGAAAACGATCGCCGATCTGAACGCCGTGATCGCGAAGGCGGGGACGCTGAGCACCACGCTCGCGAAATACAACCTCACGCTGACCGTCCCGCCGCCGGTCGCTATACCTGCCGCGGCCGCGCCCGCGAAACGCGCGGCCAAGTAAGAGGGCTTAGGGCTTGGGGCTCATGGCTGATTCTGATCTCGGGTGGGTCCATTCGGGCCCGCCCGGCCATCCCGCGAACGGGTAGTCCTCTACCCGCCTCACCATCCCCGCGCGCACTGGCGTCTCCAGGATTTCCTTCGCGACCACCTCCGACACCTCTTCGTCCGCCAGCACTCGATTGGCGCCGTGCCGCTGCCACAGCACTGCGTGATACGTCCTTGAGTAGTAGAACGCCGAGTACTGCTTGGCTCGCGCGATGAAGCGCTTGCAGTCGGACGCCTCCGTCCTCCCCGCGACCAACAGGTGCAGCTGGTCGGGCATGAAGCAGTACGCAATTACCTCAAACTGGTTTTCTGTGGCGGCTCGCGAGATCTGCGCTTGGACCAGGTCCACGACCGGTGGCTTGGTGAGCAGGTGACGCCGGTGATCTGTGCAAAACATTAAGGAATATCGGCGAAGTCCGAGGTAGGCCGAGGCCTTCAGCTGTCCGGGTGTCAAAGTGGGCATGCCCGTGCAGCCGCAAATCCCGATCCTTAGCTGGACCTGGAAAATAATGTTCCACATTGTCCGTTAAAGTCTGTTACAGTCATGGCCTTAAAGGAGAGGCTACATGGCGACATGCGCTCGATGCGGTGGTGACTCGTTTGCGGCCGGTGCAATGATGTCCGCCGTGCGGACCTCGTTTCGCCCGCAGGACTCCAAGTTCCTGACGCTCGAAACCGGCGACGTGATGACCAAGGCGATGATGTGCCGCAGCTGCGGCGTGATCGAGATCGTCGGCGACGTGAACAAGCTGCGCCGGCTGACCAGCGAACCCGACGACAAGACCGAACGCTTCGCGGCCAAGCCCGACGATGCCGAGCGGTATCCGAAGGCCGTGAACGAGTAGACCGTCCCCGGCCGGACGCGCGCGAACCTGCGGAGGCCCGCTACAATCGGGCCATGCAGCGAGTCCTTTTTCTTTCCGCGGCCATCATCAGCGCCGCCGCTCTGACATACGCGCAGGAACAACCCGACCCGCGCACGCTGATTCCGTCCAACACGCTCAACGCGATCGCCCAGCACATCTCCGGTGCGCAGGCGCACAACCACGTGCTGGAGATGTGTCCGTACGAGCGCAACCGTCCGGCCGAGGAATATCAGGGCACGTACCGCGAGTCGGCCTACGCGGAAGCGAAGGCGAAGGAATACGGCTTCAGCGACGTCCACATCGAGCGCTTTCCGTTGGGCGGCAAACAGTGGGACGGCGAGATGGCCGAGCTGTGGGTGACCGAGCCCGGCCCGCCGCAGTTGATCACGCGCTACCGCGACATTCCAACGACGCTCGCGACCGGCAGCCGTAACGGTGATGTCACAGCCGAACTCATTTACGTCGGCCGCGGCGATACGGCGGAGGACTACAAGGGCAAGGACGTGAAGGGCAAGATCGTCCTCGCGTCAGGTCCCGTCGGCGCGGCGCACAACCTCGCCGTCCGTCAGTTCGGCGCCGAAGGCGTCGTCAGCTTCTTCAACGCGACCGGGAAGCCAGTCGATCGCCCGGATCAAATGGGGTGGAGTGGCATCAACGCCGGTCCCGATGCCAACGCGAAGACGACGTGGGGATTCATCCTGTCGCTGCGCATGGGACTCGATCTGCTCGGCCGTCTCGAGCGGCGCCAGAACGTCAAAGTTCACGCGGTGGTGAAGGCCGCCGAATACGAGGCGCCGATGAACGTTGTCGTCGCGACGATTCCGGGTGATGGCAGCACGAACGAGGAATTTCATTTCACCGCGCATCTGTTCGAGGGGATCGCGAAGCAGGGCGCGAACGACAACTGCGGCGGTCCGGCGACGCAGCTCGAGGCGGGCCGCGCGTGGATCGAGATGATCAACGCCGGCATCCTGCCGAAGCCAAAGCGCACGGTGCGCTTCCTGTGGGTGCCGGAGATCTCGGGCACCCGCGCGTATCTGCTGCGGCATCCGGAACTCGGGCAGCACGTGGTGGCGTCGATCTCGACGGACATGGTCGGCGCGAACCAGACGATCAATCACAACTCGCTGCACCTGAACCAGACGATGTACTCGATCCCGAGTGTGATCAACGATGTGTCGCGCCAGTTCTTCGAGTACGTGGGCGAGACCAATCGGGAGAAGCTGCACAACCGGCGGATCGCGTACGCGTTTCAGAATCCGATCATCGATCCGTCGGGCACTCGCGATCCGTTCTGGTTCAACATCGAGAAGTT
>JAYVMG010000246.1:0-3990 GCA_043759095.1 Acidobacteriota bacterium
ATACGAGATGGACGGCATCTCGGTCGAGTACCCCGACTGGCACTTCAACGTGCGGCCGTCGAACACCGAGCCGCTGCTGCGCCTGAACCTCGAGGCGACGACGCAGGAGATGATGGCCGCCAAACGCGACGAGGTGTTGACGCTGATTCGGGCGTGATATATTTCGCACATGCGGGGCAAATCTCTTAGACTTGCCGAACACCAGTGGCGCGAGCCTTCAGGCTTGCAGTACACCGTACGCGGGCGTAACACAATGGTAGTGTGCCAGCTTCCCAAGCTGGTTATACGGGTTCGATCCCCGTCGCCCGCTCTTCTTTAGCCCTCAGCCCTGCGCCCTTCGTTCTCAGCCGTTGGGGTTGAACCGGTAACCCACCCAGGGCTCCGTCACCAGATACTTCGGGTTGCCCGGATCCGGTTCCAGCTTCTTGCGCAACTGACCCATGAACACGCGCAGGTACTCGGGCTGTTCCTGCGACGCTTCACCCCACACCGCTTCGAGCAGCGTGCGGTGCGTGATGACGCGGTTGGGGTGCCGCGCCATGTAGACGAACAGCTCGAACTCCTTCGGCGTGAGGCGCACCTCGTTGCCGCGCGCGTGGACGCGCCGGCCTTCGAGATCGACACGGAACTCCCCCGCCTCGAACGACGCCATCTCCGTCTCGCCACTGCTGCGCCGCAGCGCCGCGCGCACGCGCGCGAGCAGCTCGTCGATGCCGAACGGCTTGGTGACGTAGTCATCCGCGCCGGAATCGAGCGCTTCCACTTTCGTGCGCTCCTCGCCCTTCACCGACAACACGATGATCGGCACCGTGGACACCGCGCGGATCCGCTTGCACAGCTCGACGCCGTCCATGTGTGGCATGTAGAGGTCGGTGATCACCAGTTCCGGGCTGAACTCGGCAAAGGTCGTCAGCGCCGCCTGCCCTTCAGCCGCCGTCCGCACCTGATAGCCCTGACTGCTCAGCACCGTCCGCAACACTCGCGTAATCTGCGGTTCGTCGTCCACCACCAGCACACGCGACTTCTCCATCGTTGTAGCCATCATGCCGTCCTTTGCGCTTCTATACTTTGCGTTCTAAGTTCTGACTTCTCAGTTCTCAGTTCTGTCTCCGCCGCCGGCATCGTCAGGATCACCGTCGTACCCCGTCCCGACCCGGGTGGCTCAATCCAGATCCGTCCGCCTTGCGTCTCGACCAGCCGGCGCGCGATCGACAGGCCGAGACCGATGCCGCCGCGGTTGGGATCGTGCGACTCACGAGCGGGCACGCGGAAGAACTTCTCGAACACGCGCTCGCGCAGCGCCTCGGGAATCCCCGGCCCTTCATCGGACACGACGATGCGGACGGTCCGCTCGTCTTCGTGCGCCGAGTGCATGGTGATCGTCGTGCCTGCGGGCGCGTACTTGCTGGCGTTATCGAGCAGGATGTAGATCACTTCTGTCATAGACGCCGCGTCCACCGAAACAGCCGGGAGTGCCTCGTCGAGCGAAACGATCACGCGATGATCGCGCGTGACGGTCTCCGCGCGATGCAGCCCCGAGCGGAGGATCCCCTCAATGTCAATGGCGCGCAGATGGATCGGCTGCTCCCGCTCCGCGCGGTCCGGAGTCGACAGGCCCTCGATGAAGCGGTTGAGGCGATCCGATTCTTCGTCGATCACCTGCAACAGTTCGCGGCGTCCTTCGACGGAAAGCTGCGAGACGGGATCCCACACGCCGGTGCGGATCAGCGCGGTCACCGCCGCCTTAATCGAGGTCAGGGGCGTGCGCAGGTTGTGGGTCAGCGCATCGAGCAGCGCCGCTTTCAGCTGTTCATTGCGGCGCGACGCCTCGGCTTCGCTGGCGCGTTCGAACGCGTTCTGCAGTTCCTGATAGAGCCGTTCGATTTCGCGGCGACCCGATTGCGCTTCCGCCGCGCGGCGCTCGGCTCGCGACGCCAGCTGGCCGGCGATCACCGCGGTGACGGTGAAGGTGATGAACGCGATCCAGTCCTGGGCGTCCTCGATGCGGAAGCCGGCGGGCGGCAGGAAGTAGTAGGAGTACGCGCCGGCGCCGGAGGCGGCGGCGACGAGCGCCGGCCCGGTGCCCCACAGGCGGGCCACGATGACGACAAAGAGGAGGAGGAGCGGAGCGGCGACGCCCGCATCGCTGACCGAGGCCAGGCGGAGCACGATGATGATGGGCGCCACCGTGACCGCCGCCGCGAGGTATTTCAGCCAGCGCACCGTTCGATTATAGAACCGACAGAATCGCGTCAACAGGCAATAGATTCCTTGCGAGGAGGGTTGGCCACGAAGGCGCGAAGACACGAAGAGACAGCTAAAGACAACCCAGACCGACCAAGATTTTTCTTCTTTGTGCCTCCGTGCCTTCGTGGCACTATTCGAACCGTGGTTCACTTATCGAACCGCCGTTCACTTCGAGCTGATGCGCGGCGCGTCGAGATCATGCGGGCGGCGGCGCGCGTCTTCCGTGCGCGAGGGTTCGCCGCGGCCGGTATGCGCGACATCGCCGTCGCCGCCGACCTGTCGCCCGGCAACCTGTATCACTACTTCCGAGGCAAGGACGAGCTCCTGTTCTTCTGCCAGGACCGCGCTGCGGACCGGCTGCTCGATGCACTCCACGCGGCGCGCAAGGATCGGCGTCCGCTGCCGGTCCGCCTTCGCGATCTCGCGATCGCGCACGTGCTCTGCCTGGTCGACGAGGTCGAGGGATCGGCGGCGCACCTCGAGGTCGATGCGCTTTCCCCGCGCCTGCGCGCCCGGATCGTCGTGAAGCGCGACCGCTACGAGCACGGCGTCCGCACGCTGGTCGCCAGCGGCGTCAAGCGTCGGATTCTGCACGCGACGGACGCCGCCATCGCGACGCGAGCGTTCCTCGGCGCCCTGAACTGGACCGCGCACTGGTTCCGCCCTGACGGTCCGCAGTCGCCCCAACGAATCGCTGCGCTCGTGGCTGAGTATGCCGTCGCCGGCCTCACGAATCCACAATCACATCCACAATCCGATCCGCAATCCGCAGTCCGCAATCCACAATGACAAACATTCATCTCGCGCTCATCGTGAATGGCGAGCACACGGAAGTGTCGTTCGCACCGTACAAGACTCTCCTGGAACTCCTGCGCGAGGACTTGAATCTGTGCGGCACGAAGCACGGCTGCGAGCTCGGCGAGTGTGGCGTGTGCACGGTGCTCGTCAGCGGCGCGCCCGTGCTCTCCTGCCTGGCGCTCGCCGCACAGTACACCGAACGGCCGATTGAAACGGTGGAGGGAATGGCCGAAGGCGGTGTACTGCATCCGCTGCAGCAGGCCTTCGCCGAGCTCGGCGCCGCGCAGTGCGGCTACTGCACACCGGGCTTCCTGCTCGCCGCGCAGGCGCTGCTCGCCTCGAGCCCGCATCCTTCGCGCGACGAGATCAAGGAAGCGCTCGCCGGCAATCTCTGCCGCTGCACCGGCTACCTGAAGATCTACGAAGCGGTGGAGCTCGCCGCCGGCTGGATGGAGAGCGCGCGTGGCTGACGCGCCGCACAAATTCGCCGTCGTCGGCACGCCCGCCACGAAGGTGGACGCCGGCGCCAAGGTCACCGGCCAGACGCTCTTCGCCGATGATCTCGTGCTGCCCCGCATGCTCCACTGCAAGCTGCATCGCTCGCGCCACGCGCATGCGAAGATCAAGCGCGTCGACACCCGCCGTGCCGCGGCGCTGCCCGGCGTCATCGCGGTGCTCACCGGCGACGCGCTGCCGATCCCCTTCGGCATCCTCCCGATCTCGCAGGACGAGCACGCGCTCTGCCAGGACGTCGCCCGCTTCGTCGGCGACCCGATCGCCGCCGTCGCCGCCATCGATGAGATGACCGCCGAGGAAGCCTGCCGCCTCATCACGGTGGAGTACGAGCCGCTCCGCGCCATCGAGAGCGTGAACGACGCGATCGCCACCCCGTCGCCGCAGCTCCACGAGTACGCCGATCGCGGCAACATCCACAAGGAGATCGCG
>JAYVMG010000247.1:0-24303 GCA_043759095.1 Acidobacteriota bacterium
CCGGCGGTGACCATCACGGCCGGATCGTCCGCGGTGCTCGGTTCGGCCATACGCACCTCGAGACCACTCACCACGCCGTCGCCGATCCCGTGGGCGAGACGCCGATGCGCCTCCCGATTGGCCTTGCCCTCCGTCTTCAGATCCTCGGCCGACAGGAGACGGCCGTTGAAGAAGTTGATTGACGGCACGCCGTCGTCCAGCAGCGGCGCGAATACGGATGTCTTCGGCATGGGTCTGTCCACTTACTGCGGGAACTGCGTCACCTGGACCATGAACTCGAAGTTCGCCAGCGCCGCCGGCGCCGGAGTCGTTGTGTTGTCCTTCACCACGAGCACGAAGCCACCGGCGACGAACGACTGGAACTCAATCCGCGGGTGGTTGAGGATTCCGGATTTCGGTGTCGCCATCACGACGTAGTCGAAGCCGGATGGGGGCGTGGACGCGGCAAGTGTCACTTGCACCTCCCCAGAGTTGGCGGTGGTGGCCGCTTTGAACTTGTACGGGCCGCTCGCCGGTGCGCCGACGACAACGGTGCCGGCCGCGACGAGACTGCTGGCAGGCCCTGCCGTGACGAGCGCGCCGCCGACGCCCGCGCGGCTGCTGCCGCACCACAGCCACTCCTGCAACATGCGCAGCGGCACGAGGAACGGCCGCGCCTCTTCGTCGATCCCGACCGCGAGCGTGCTCGACACCTCCCATCCGCTGCCGGCGGCAATCGACTTGCGCACGAGCGGCACGTCGAGACGCACCAGCAGCAGACACTCCTCCGGTGTTGGGCGATCGGGCGGCCGCCCGTCCCCGCAGCGCGACTGCGCGCCCCACCACGACGCGCCCCACTTGGGCCGCAGTTCCGTCACCCAGACGCGATACGCGGCGCGCAGGTACCGGCACGCGTCCGCCGCGCCGATCGCGAGCGTCACCGGCGGCGAGCCGTACATGAAGTCATGCGGCGGCGAGGCCGGGGGCGAACCGACGAGGAACGCCGCGTCGCGAATTGCGTCGATGAACTTGTCGAGCGGCAGCGAGCTCGGGCCATCGACGATGGGGATGTGGGAGAGCCAGTCGACGAAGTCGCGAAGCGCCGCTTCGTCGGGCTGATCCGGCGGATCCCACCGCAGTTCGAGCGTGAAGTCGTCCATCAGCCGCGACGGCGCGATCAGGTCGTCTTCCTGGCGGCACGGCTCGCCCGGGATCGGCACCTTGTCAGTGGGACACCCGCGATAGCAGAGCGCAACGTAGACGTCGACGCGGTCCGTCGTCGTCGTGAGCGGCGTCCCGCGCTTCTGCAGGTGCTTGACCTGGCTGGCGCCCGACAGCCACTCGTTCAGGTTCGCGCACTGCGCGAGGGCGACGCGCACCATCTCCCCGCGGGGCGTCGCCGCGACGCCAGGGTTTACGATCACGCGCGGCCCTGTCGCGTCGACGTCGACCGCGACGCTCAGGCCCGACACGGTGCCGTACCCGATCAGGTCGCGGCACATCCATTGGTCGCGGCTCGAGAGGTAGCCGAACTCCTGCTTGAAGTCGGCAACCCCCAGCACCATGCCATACGTGAAGTTGACATGTTTGGTCGGGTCCGGCGGGGTGCCTTCGACGACTGCCATTTTTGTCGAGAACACGCTCATCTGCCCTCTCCTGTCAGCATGGCGGCCCGCCGAGGCGATCCCGCCCAAGGACGTCACGGTCCGGCACATCCTGCGGATGCGACGGCGCCAGATAGCTCGCGGCCAGATGTCCGCTATCGAGCACCATCGGCGTCAGCAGATCCGGCGAGCGGCTGCCCAGGCCGACCACCGTGTCGTAGCCGAGGCGCACCTCTCCCACCCGAAAGAGCGACCAGAAGAATCGGACGTCGAAGGTCGTGTGCGCCGGCTTCTCCAGCGCGACGATCCGTGTGGCGATCTCGAGCTGACGCTGATGCTCGGCGGAATCGGCCTGGGCCGACGCCTGAACCGGGAGCAACACCGTGAACTGATGCGCCGACGCCTCCATCGCCATGACGATCGTCTCGAAGTCGTACCAGTCCACCAGCGGCCCGCCGTCGGGCGGCACCGCCGACGGCGCCGCCACGACGTCGAACGTTTTGGTCGCGGCGTACCCGGTTCGGCCGTATACCTCGTTGAACGACGCCACGCCGTGGTACCGGCGCGCGAGAAACTGCTGCCACGACGCAGGCGCGACGCCTGCGATCGCGGGGACGAAGCCGAGTGTCTCGCGGCCGAAGCGGATCCAGAGCGACGCACGTGTCGCGTCCGCCGGCTTCGTGAGCGGGAGCTCCTCAGTCGCCGCGGCATCGATGCCATTCGCGGCCAGAAAGTCGCGGAACCGCTGGTGCAGGACCGAGCGGCCCGCTTTCGGGTTCCAGAGAGACTCGCGCGGGACCAGGCGCGGTCCCTCGAGCTCGGTGGGATCGCCGAACACCACCGCCGGCGCCTCGCGCGTTCTGAATTTCTCCACGAGCCGGATGCGGCTCGCCGGCGATCGCCTCGAGGCGGTGTCGGTGAACAGTTCCGTCGGCGCGCAGTCGAACAGGCTGAGGGCCAGCGCCATCTGCAGGCCGCGCATCGTGCCGCGGTACTGATAGAACACCATGGCGTTCGCAATCAGCGCGCGGCGCTTCTCGTCGCTCCACAGCGGATCCATTACCAGTCCGAGCCACGACGCGAGCCACTCGAGCGCGTCCGCCGGTGCGCTGCGCACGTCGAAGAGCACCTGCGCCGCCGCGATCCGATCCTCGATCGGCGTGACCAACCCTTCGAGGTTCGCGAGGAATCGATCGAGAAAGCTCGCCGACGACGGTTCCTCCCGGTAGACGCCGGGGAGATATCGCGTGAGGTACGAGAAGCGCGGGTAGTAGACGCGCATCGCGCGCAGACGGGGCGTCGCGCGTCCGTTGCCGCGCAGCACGAGACGGAGATCGAGATAGCGTCCGGACGCACGCTGGAACAACAGCTCCCACGTGCCGACGCCGTCGCCGCTCGCCGACGGAGCCCATGGGAGCTCCGACCCTCTGCCACGCCGATACGGAGCGGGTTCGCGCTGCCAGTTCGCCGACGCGAGCTCGCCGCAGCTGTTTGCGGCGCGGCTCCAGATCTCGACGGATGTCTCCGGCGGGATGCTCCCATCGATCAGCAGCCGGTGCCAGACGCAATCGGGATCGTAGCCGTCGAGCGCGTGCACGCGGAGCGTGCCCTTCTGCGCGTGCCGCGGCCGCTTCTGATCGACGAGCGGAATCCACGCGCGATCGAAGTCGTAGTAGACCTGCCCGCCGGCGGCTACGAGGCCCTTCCCCTCGAACTGCCGCATCGGGAAGTACTGAGGCAACCGATCGAGCGTCAGCGTCGCGGCCTCGTCGCGCGCCAGCGTGAACGCGAAGCTCTGGTTTCCTGCCGGCGCCACGACGTAGACGCGGCCGAGCTGTGTCTTCGGCGCACTCGCGTCCGGAGGCGCGAACGCGAGATCGTGGCCGGCGAGCGTCCACGGCGCCAGCGGCAGCGTCGTGGGTGGGCTGTCGATGCTCGCAAAGTAATAGATGGTCGAAGACGCCGCGGTCGGGCGCCGGTCCATCAGCAGCAGCGCGCCGCCGGGCAGCGCCTCGATGGCGATGACGTCCGCTGGCGCCGGCCAGGCGTCGCCTGGCTGAATGCTGGCGCCGCAGCCCGCTGCCGTCTCGTGCCGGGTCCCGTTCACGGGCTGAAAGGATCCTGCTTGCGCCGACGTCGCCGGCAGACGGCGCACCACATCGAAATGCCGGTCGACCGCCCAGACCTGCGCATGCTCCCGATCCAGGATCCACGCGCCGCCACCCTCGCGCGGCGCCAGGTCGAACGGAGCGAACGGCACGTCTGCCGGCGGCGGCCAGCAGTACTGCAGTGGCGCGCCGCCCGCGTGCAGATCGAATACGACCAGGCCGGCAGGTTCGGCGACGCCGGCCACGAGATAGTGATCCTCGGTAATCGTCAGGCCACGCAGCACGAGTGGCGTGGAGGCGGTCGCGTCCGTCACCGCCGCGAACGCGCCCTTGCGGACTTCGCGCACGCACGATGCCCCTTCGCCGGTTTTCCAGAAGAGGCTGGTGACGCGGCTGCCCACCGACCGCACGAGAATCGCCGTCGTCGAGGCATCGATCCAATACCAGTTGCCGAATCGATCGCGCGCCGCGCCGCGACGATCGTCCAGCGCGGGCGCCCGATCGCTCAGCGGCGCCGAAAACTCGAACGGCAGCGGCGTCAGGGTGATCTCACGGCGCTCGTCGTTCCACGCGATGCCTTCCGAAACCTCGCCCGCAGATGCGGAGGACAGCGACGTCGCCGCGCCACAGGCGTCCGAGCGATAGAGCCAGTCGCTCTTGCCGAGGAGGAGATGAAACCGCGTACCGTTGGCGTCCACGCTAGCAGTTCTCCGGAATGATCGGGACCGGCACGAAGCTCGTGGGCGGCGCGTCGACCGCGGCGCTCGGCGCGCCGCGGAGCTGATCGAGGTCCAGCGGATCGCCCTCGACCACCGAGATGCCAAGGACCCTGGGCAGCTCGAGCCCTTCCATCGGAATCTCCGCGGCCGCGCCTTTCTTGTCCTCGGCGAGGATGACGTTGCGCACGAGCATCACGCCTTGCACGCGGCTCGCGATCGTCATGAGCTCGCGGTCCACCACCGACTTGCGGAGCGGCCAGGCGACGCCGCCGCGCGTGCCGTTCGCGGTCTGGCGCTCACGGTCGAGCGGCGAAAGGAAGTCGAGCAGTTCCTGTTTCACCGCATCGCGAACCTGCGGCGCCGAGACGCCGCCAATCAGCTTGATGCCGACCGAGACCCAGATCGGTTTGTAGTCGGCGCCGCGCAGAAAGACTTCGGTGGTGATCAGCCGCCGGGGATCGAGGTAGCGGCAGACCGCATCCAGGAACAGGCGATCGGGCCGCGGGGCGTCGGGCTGATCCGAATCGAATCGGGGAATGACGAGCAGCGTCACGGCGCCGGGCGCGCCGCCCGGCTCGTCGCCGCCGAGCGCGGGATTGTACGCGGGCAGCACTTCGACGCGTCCGATGTCCACGCCGGGCGTCCGTTCGGTGATCGTCTTGAAATCCTCGGCGGTCACCAGGCGATCCCGATGCTGCAGGTACTGCGCGATCTGCTTCTCCCCCTGCGCGACCGGCTCGGGCGCCGAGCCGCCCCATGTGCGCACCGGGTTCGTCACTTTCAAGCTCGCCGGGAGCGCCGGGCTCGCGTTGATCGATCCCGGGCCGACGTTTCCCTGCGGTCCCATCCCGTAGTCGTAGGTCGCGCGCATCGCGGCGCCGGCGGCCGGACGCCGGGCGTGCGCGCCATCGCCAAACCGGAGCTCGCCCGCCTCCGGATCGCATGCGAACACGTCGGTCAAGGCGCCGGCCGGCTTGGCGGCGCCCTCCGGCGTGCGGATGTCCGGGGACGGCACCTCGGGATCCGCCGCGTAGAGATCGCTGATCTCGACCCACGGCTCCTGAAATCCCGCGACGGTGACGGTGACGGCGCCTGGAATGACCGGCGTGCGCGCCAGCTTGACGACCTGGTCCGGCTCTCCAGTACCCGGCGGGAGCAGCTCGTTGAGCACCGACGCGCGCTGGCTGACCATCACCGCGTTGATGCCCGCCCACAGAAACCGTGCGGTCGCGGCGCCGGTGGGCCGCACGCGCAGCCACGTGATCACGCGGTCGTCGATCGCCGTGTCTTCGATCGAGGGCGGCAGATCGCCAACACCGGCGTCGAGCGGATCCATGTCCCAGAGCGTCAGCCCCGACGCGGGCGGCAGGGTGATCTGCACCACGCCGGGCACGGCGAGGATGTCGGCGGTCGGGTTCGCGTCGAGCGTCCGGTACTCGGGCACCCGAGTGTTCGGCAGTTTGTTCCCTGGCGGCACGTTGGGCAGGAAGTACTGAACGGCCGGCACGCCATCGGGCTGCGTCGGCCCGGCGCGTAGATCGCGTGATGCCGCAGCGAGCGCCGGCACGAGTCCCAGGCTCAGCGTCTTGTTTTCGATGGCCTTGCGCGCCTGGTAGAGCAGCTGCCGCGCCGCTTCGTCGGGCGCCAGATCCTGCGGCAACTGCAGCTTGTCCGACGAGCGGGCGAGCAGCGCGATCCAGAGGGATCGATCGATCGTCTGGCCGAGATCGACGACCGACGCGCCGTCCGCAGAGAAGGCCACGGTGTCGTACAGCTTCAGATCGGGCGGCGCCGGATCGGTGCGGTACGACGAATACAGCTGCCGGTAGTACTCCTTGAGCTGCTCGGAGGGATTCGTGCGCTCGCGCTTGTAGTAGATGCGCGTCTCGACGGGCAGCACGTCGATCGTCTGCCGCGTCCGAAACGGCACTTCGCCCGCCCGCACTTCGAGCCCTTCGCTCAGCGTGATCGTGGTGCGCGTTCCCCGTTCGTTCGTGAACGCGACGATGCCGCTCGCCGACCCGCCGGGCTGCAGCGGCACCCCAAGCAGCGACAGAAACTTCCGCCGATTGCGCTCGGGAATCTGGTTGGCGCGATAGAGCAGGTTCTCCGTCAGGAACGCGAACAGCTCGATGAGGGTCACCCCCGGATCGCTCCGGTTGAAGTTCGTCCACTCCGGGTTGTGCACCGGGATGCGGGCGAGCGCTTCGTCCAGGAGGTCCTGATACCTCCGGTCGTCGATGACGGGGGCGACGGTGACAGGCATGCGCAGGTCTCAGCGTCCCAACGCGACCGACACGCTCACGCGCTCGCGCGTCTGCGTGGCCACGAGACGATAGGTGATGGTCGCCGTCGCGGCCTCCGGATCCTCGGGCTGCGGCGCGACGTCGATCGACTCCACGCGAATGCGCGGCTCCCACTCGGCGAGCGCGCGATCGATCCGCTCCTGAATCGAGTGCCGCGTTTCGACCACGTTCGGCTCGAAGAGAAAGCGACCGAGGCTGCCTCCGAAGTCCGGCAGCCTGAGTCGCTCTCGCTGCTCGGTCATGAGAATCACGCGGATCGATTCGCGCACGTTGGCCTCCCCTTCCGACCACGCGACCCGGCCGTCGGCGCCGACGCGCGGGGGAAAGCTGATACCTCGTCCGAAAATGCGGCCCACGTCCATGACCGGCTCCTATGGCTGCGGCGGCTTCGCGCTGAACTTCGGCAGCGGGAAGCAGACGATGAAATACGGGATCCAATGGAAAATGATGTCCAGCAGCGTGACGATGATGATCAGGAGGATGAGTGCGCAGATCGTGATAATCGGAATCGACAGCGAGCAGATCATCCCGAGGCTCGCACCGGTGTCGGTCGTGCACGGGCCCGTGCCCGTGGTGGGTAAGTCCTTATGGAACGGCCACGGCAGCACCGACAACACGAGGTCGACGAACCCGAGTCCCTTCGCGCGATTGATCTGCCCGCACAGCAGATCCGAGATCATGAAGGCCGTGTTTTTTGGCGCGCGTCGAAAACCCGCCGGCGAGGTGTCCATCGGCAGCGAGATCCGAATCGGCCGCGCCGGCGCGTCCGGATCGAAGAACGAGGCGAGCTCGAACTCGCGGCTCGGCGCGCTCAACAGCGGCGGATCGATGGGACCGCACTCCGGCCGGTCGAACACACAGCGGATGATGAAGCGCGCCGTCACGTCGGGCTCCATCACCGGTTGCGCGGCCAGCGGCAGATCGGGAACCGCGCCCGTCGGCGTCGCGGGGAGCGCCGCCGCGATCAGATTCCGCAGGCCGCTGATCTTGCGCAGGATCTTCTGTGTGTCGGAGAGCGTCGGGCCCGCCGGCGCCGCCGGCGTCACCGCCGGCGCCGCGCCGCCGAATTCGGCGTCGGCCAGAGGAAACAGGAAGTTGGGCCAGTCCGAGTTCAACGGCGTGGTGAACGCGAAGTCGCCTGTGACGCGTTCGAGCGTCTCGCCGAAATCCGCAACCGCGGTGAGGGCTTCCTTGAGCGTCGGTTTCACGCTGCGGCCGGCGCTAGCGACCGCGAGCGCCGCTTGCAGGTTTGGCGGCAACGACGCGCCTGCAATCGCGGCCACGACGTCGCGCTGCGCCTGTTCCGGCGGCGTCGTGTTCTTGGTGATCGCGTCCCACACGTCTTTCAATTGCGTTTCGAGGAAGGTCGCGAGGTCGAGCAGCACGTACCACGACCCGACTTGGATGTTTTCCCGCGACGCTTTGCGATACGAATCAACAGCCTGCTTGTGGGTGGTCTTCGTGGGGTCGGGGTCATCGCGCCCCGTGTTGTTGGGGTCGGCGATGTCGGCCTTCGTCTTGGCGGCGAGCTGGACGAGGGCCTTCCACGGCTCGATCACGTCCGCTGAGAGCAACGCGATACGTGCATCGAGCGGGGGGCCGGGCGCGCCCGGATCGGACGTGTCTCCCGTGCCTTGATCGATGGCCTTGGCTGGCGGCGTCGTCTGATCCGGTGCGCCGACGTACACCTCCCGGCGCCCCGCCGGGATCAGCGCGGCCAGCACTCGCCGTTTCTGGCTGGCATCGTCCTGGAAATTGACGGCGAAGAGCGGCATCTTCTCCTCGCCGGGTGCGAGCGCGGTGTCGGGCGTCTCGATCCTCTGCCACACGCCGCCGTTCGACTTGGCGATGAAGCCGTATTCGAAGCGCGTGGTCACGCCGTTGCTGACGAAGGTGCGAAGACGCCGCAGCACGAACGCCGTCTTTTCCTGGCGCGTGGCGTTGATCTCGCGGTCGGGCAGACCCGGCAGGCGGCACACGAGCGCCGCGGTCACCAGGTAAAAGCGCTGGTGCGCGGGCTGATACAACTTCAACGTGGGAGGCGCGCTCTTCTTCGAACCAATCGCGGGGCTGACCGTGACCGGCCGCTCCGCGAGCGCCGCGCCTGCGCCTGCGCTGCCCGATGCCCCGAACATCACCAGCCGCCGGTCCGCCGACACTCGCAGGCGCGTCAACTTCTGCTCCAGGCGAGACGCCCCGCGCACGGGCTCGGGCACCGCCGGCGTCGACACGCCGGGCCCCCTCCAGGTTTCGTATTGCGCCTCGAGGCTCGCGAGCTTCGACGGATCGGTTTCGAGCGTGCGGTGGAACTCGTCCATGAAGGTGTCGCTGGCGAATCGCAGGATCGCCGGCCGCCGCAGCGCGACGCGTCCGGTCTCGGCAAGATCGGGCGCGCGTCCCCACATTGGAGCCGGCGCCGCCCACTGCACCTGGTGCCTCATGCCGCTACCAGATGTTTCCCGCGCCGGGCGTATACGACGCCGAGACGACGCTGTTGCTGATGACGGTGTCGGCCTGCACGACACCGCTGAACCTGGACATGCCCGAGTCGACGGTCATCATCCCGGCGGTGATGGCGATGTTGCCGGCCTTGATCGTCACCTTGGATCCGGCGGTGATGGTGACGCCGCCCGACTCGAGCTTGATCGAGTTGCCGTTGCTGTCGGCAATCTCCACCGATCCCGGGCCGTCCTTGAAGGTGGCCTTCTGGCCGCCGGGCGTCTCGAGCACGAGCGACTCGCGGCCGTCGTTGTCGTCGAGCGTGATCTTCACGCCGTTGCGCGAGCGCAGCACCTTCTTGAAGTTCTTGCCCGAATCGTCCATCGTTTCGGGCGGCTTGTCGTTGCCGTTCCACAGCCCGCCGATGACGTAGGGGCGCCGGGGATCTCCGCCCTCGAACACGATCAACACTTCGTCGTTCGCGTCGGGAATGAGCCAGGTGCCGCGGTTCGAGCCGCCCATCAGCGTCGCGACGCGGGCCCACGCCTCGTAGCGCCCCGATCCGGTGTCAGGCGACCACGGCAGCGTGACCTTGACGCGTCCCATCTTGTCGGGGTCATTGATATCGCTGACCAGCGCTGGATAGACGCCGTACCACCGCCCGCCAAGGCCGCTCGGCACGCGCTCTTCCGTCGATGATTCCAGCCGTGATTCGATGAACATGTGATCGGCGCCTCGCCGTCCCGTCTAGGGCGTCCCCAGCCCGGGACGCTCGGCCACGAACTCGGTTTTCAAGCCACTGGCTTCGAACAGATGACGCACGTGCGTGAGGTAGTACTTGCCGCTGAACAGCGGGCCGACCCCCTGCACGTCCGCGAACGCGCCGACCTTCAACGCGCCCGACGCCTGCGCGACCCCGCGCCCGGTGACGAACCGCCGCGCGCGGAGCTTGAACGCCGCTTCGGCCGCGTCCTGCGCTTCGCTGCTGGTCAGCGGCACCATGTGCGCGAGGGCTTCCTTGCGATCGCCGAACGCCGACTTCAGGATGCTCGCGCCGCTCGTCGCGCCCTGCAGCTCGCCAGAGATCGACGACTCGGTGGCGTCATAGGTGATCGCGCTCTTGCTCGAAACGTCCCAACCGTTGACGCTGACGCTGGTCCGCTGGTGCGCCAGATCGGCCAGGACGGAGAACGAGAACAGCTCGACGCCGACGGCCAGCGTGACGCTGCCGGCGTTGCGGCCGGAGTGCTGCTTGACCTTCAGCCCGCCACCTTCCATCCAGAGTTCGGCGTCAACCGCTCGCGCGCGACTGCGAAGGAACGCGAGATCGCTCTGGTTCACCTGTGCCAGCACCTTGTGCGTCTGGCCCGTGACGCTGATGTCCGGCGTCAACCCGTGGTCGTTGGCGATCGTCCGCATCACGGCGGCGTCGCTCACGTCCATGAACGTCCGCGTCCGCCGCGTCATCCGCAGATCCTGCAGTCGATCCTCGGCGAGGACGGTGACCTCGGCGCTGCGGCCCATCGCAAACTGCCCTTCGAGGCCCGTGATGGCGCCGTCGAACAACACATCGGGACCGAGCTTCACCGTGAAGGTCTTGCCGAAGTCGAGGGCCGTCCGATCGAAGTAGAGGTAGTCGAGCTTGTGCTGCACTTCGCCCCAGTTGCCGAACGTCGCCTCGCAGCGGTACAGACCCTCGGTGTCCTCCGAGATATAGAGGCTGAGCAGGCCACTGGCGAGGGCCGGCCGGATCTGGCCGCTTACCGTAAAGGTCGGCTTGATGTCAGGCATCGCTCAGTCCGCTTTCACTCGCGCGTGGCGCCGCCACTCGTGTCCGATCGCAAGGGCCACCTCATAGGGCGTCGGCGGCTGGCTCGCGGCTGGCGCGACGGACCGATCGGCCGGCGCCCGATCGCTTGACGGCGACGGCTCGGGGACGACTTCGAATTCACTGATGACGATGGGCATGGCGGCTCAACCTCTCAACGCAACCGCAGGTCGATGAGCTGACCCGGCGCGAGCAGACGCGGGTTCTCGATGCCGTTGGCGGCGGCGATCTTCTGCCAGTCCTGCCCGACGCCCGCACTGGCGGCGAGCCCCTGGAGCGATGCGCCAGCCTGTGCGCTGACAAGCGGGGTCGTCCCCGCCGGCAGCCCGCCGGGCGACAGGCCTCCCAGGCCTCCACCCGCGAACACCACCTTCTGAGTCTGCGGCTGCGAGATGCCGAGCGACACGCCCGCACGCAGCGGGCGGCCGTCGTGGGAAAAAAACTCGAGCGACTCCTCGAGCGATTCCATCATTCCGTCGAACTGAAACGACCCCCAAAGGAAGCGCACTCCCGGCGGCGCGGTCGGCGCGGCGGTCGCATCGCGCTCGCGCGGCGTCACGAAGTGAATCAACTCCTTCGTCAACCGCCGCACGTCGTCGGTCCCCGACTGCGCGATGGGCAGCGGAGCGGTCACGTCGAACCACAACTGCACGGACAGCTTCGCGCTTCCCGTCGGCGGCGCCTGCTGCGCGCTGTTGGTGCTCTCGTCGCGGCGCCCACCCGCAGCGCCGACCTGATTGGTGAAGCTGACCTTCAGCGTCTCGGGGTTGAACTGCACCGTCACCTGCTTACCCCCCGGTTGCTCGTTCTTCATCGACACGTCGAGTTCGAGGAGCCTGGCCTTTGCGAGCGGGAGAGGGTTGGGCATAGAAAATTCCCGACTGCGTGCCGCCTACGTGAGCAGTCCTGCCACAGCCCCGACCGCCGCCGCGAGACCGGAAGGCCGCTGGAGCGAGAGCTCCTCGTAGGCGAGTTGCAACTCCTCGATCGCCACCACGCCGTCCTTTGCGTTCAGCGCCGGCGCCTTCAGCTTGATCGGCAGGCAGCGCGACAGCCGGAAGCGCGCGCGCTCGGTCGTGCCGTTGGCCGCGAACACCACGACCTCCGCGTCGGCGCGCAGCGCCGGGTTCGTCAGCGTCGCCTCCATCCAGTCCCACAGATCGAAGCTGGCGGTCATGCCGCGCTTCAGCGAGAGCGCGCCGTAGCTGAACGGACCGGTCAGCCGGATCATGCGCCCGTTGTTGCCGCCTTCACGGATCGTCTTGGCCTCCACGGTCATCTCGAGGCCGTCGCATTCGGCGAACGACGCGCTGCAGGCCTTCGGCGACACGTTCGGGATGTTGATCTCGACCGCGAAGTTGAACGCGTTGAACGGATGGTCGTTGGGGCTGGCCACGTTAACGCCCCTCGCTGACGGTCAGCCGATCGCCGCTCTGAACCAGGCGCACGGTCATAAACGTGAGCGGCGCCGACGGCGCCACGCGCAGCTCGACGAAGAACCGCCCCTGGTCGCGCGCCTGCGGCGTGTTCAGCGCCGCGTCAGTCACAACCTGAAACGAAGACGAGGCGCGGGCGCCCGCGAACGCGCCGCGCGCATGCATTTGGCCGAGCATCTCCTCGAACCCGCGCTGCACCATCCGCCGGAACGCATCGTCGTTCGGTTCGAACACGTACGTGGCGCCGAGGCGCAGCGCCGCGCGTCGCAGGAGAATCAGCAGGCGGCGTACGCTCAGCGGCCGGAGATCCGCATCGCGCGACAGGGTGTCCTGGCTGAGCGCGACGAACCCGCGGGGCTCCTGCCGGATGATGTTGATTTCGTCGATCTGCAGATCGAGGCGACGGCCCGGCTGGAGCGGCGGCGTCAGCGCGACGACGCCGTTGAGCGTTTCGTTGGCGGGCGCGACCCAGGCGCCGCGCTCGAGCGCGCGCCGCGCGAGCACGCCGCACGCGGCGCCCTCCGGCGGCACGCGACGCAGCGCTCGCCCGCTGGATTCGGTCACGATCAGCCACGGGTGGTAGATCGCCCCGTAGCTGAAGGCGACGTCTTCACCGCCGCTCAGGGGCGGGACCACGCCTGCGCGGCTGCCCTCCACGGACGATGACGTGAGAGATCGGACGTGTCCGAGGGCGTCGTCCTCACGATAGTGTTCGGGAAGTCCGAGCACGGCAACAAGGTCGCCGCGCGCGGCGCACATCCGCAGCAGCGCCCGCTGGACATCCAGCAGGCCCCGGTCGTCGTACGCGCCATCGTCGAGCACGGCGCGCCGCCGGCCGGGGACCGTCACGACGACGACGTTCGACGGCGCGCTGATGAGGGCGCCGTTCGCCGCGGTGACGTGGTACACGTACTCACCAGGCGGACGATCGTAGATGTCGAATGTTCGTCGCGTGCCGGTCGCGACCGTCGCCCATCCGGCGAAATCGGGGCCGACCGATTCCTCAAGCGTGAAGGTCGTGCCGTCGCCGGTCCACGTCAGCGTAATCCGCCCGCCGACGTCTATGGCGTCAGACAGTGACGGCGCGTCGAGCACGCAGGGATCGCGCGGCTGGAAATCGCCGAACGGCGGGCAGTCAGGCTCAGGACGCGCGGTCTCGGGCGGCGCGTGCGGCGGCGACCCGCTGCCGGCGTGCGTCTCGTCGGCCAGCGCCCAAGGGCGGTGCACGGCGTCTGGCACGGCCACCAGCGTGATGTCGTCGATGAAAAACGCCGCGTAGATGCCGCCGAGCCGCTGAATCTGCCGCCCGCTTTGATACCGGCGCGACTCCGCCGCGCCGTACAGCGAATTGATCCGACTGTCTATCAGCCGCTGTGGAAGATCGAGGAAGACGGCCGTGTCGAACGCGCCGACGCCGTCGCGCACAGCCGCCGGCCGCGGCGCCGCGAACGCGTCGAGATAGTCGGGAACGAGCGGATCGCCGATGGGAAAGCAGACGCCGACGCCGGACGCATCGCCCGACAGCGGAAAGCGTGGCGGGCTGCCCGCGATCGTGTCCGCGTCGTGCGGGGCGAGCCCGGGCTCCGCCATCGGATCGTAGACCGCGGCGTCGGTTGGCAGCTTTCCCCAAAACCGCGGATGCGCCAGCGTGAGACCGAGCCCGCGCAGGCGCGTCGGCTCGGCATCGCCCTTCTTGACGAGGAACTCGAGGAGCAGGCGCTCGGCGATCGCGGGCAACGGCAGCGTGGCGGCCGAATACGGCGCCGCCGTCAGGCGCCAGAGCGCCGCGCCGCGCACGCGCACCCTGCGGCCGGACGACGTGGTCCTGACGACGAACGGATCGCCGGCCGCGACAAAGGCGAGCTCTTGGCCGCCGAAGGCGACGCTGACGAACGTGCCTGACGGCACGTCATCGGCTTCGGAGAGTTCGAGATCGATTGTGACCGGCTCGCCTGCGCGCCAAGCTGGCAACGTCACGTCGCCGACGAGCGCCGGGCGCTGGATTTGCGCGCCGTCAGTTGCGGCGAACGAGGCGACGCCGTCGCCCCCTGGCGTCGCATCCGGTACGGTGAACCAGGTACACGGCTCCAGCCGCACGCGCGTGAGGCCCCCGCTTCCCGGCGCTATTTCCGCAATCGCGCCGAACGCCACATCACCCTGCCGCAAAAACGTGAGCCGCACCAGATCGCCGGCCGACAGCGTGCTTGCCGACGCCACGTCGATCGCGAGTCCCCGGTCGAGCAGCGCGATGCGGGCGACCGCCACGGCGTCCGGCTCGATCGACGCGGCCACCGAAAGGCCGTCGGACCAGCTCCCTTCGGAACGCGCGGCCGCTCGCGCCTGGCGCAGCCGGCCGTCCTGGCCGATGTGCGCGAGCCCGGAGAGTGCAAAGGTGTTGCTCGCGGCGCTCGCGCCAGCGGCCCGCACGATCCAGCATCGGCGCCCGCCGTTGTTGAAGAACGTGCGGACGGACGGCCCGAGGTGGCTGTAGACCTGTTCGCCGCGGCGCAGATCCCACGCCAGCGGCAGGTCGGCGCCGAAGATGTCGGTGAACTCCGCAATCTGCTCCACCGCGACAGGCACGTCGATCGGGCCAGACGAGGCAAAGCCGACGAAGAGCGCCACGTCCATGCGCGGCAGCGCTTCGTCGAGCGGCGCGTTCTGCGCCGCGAAGCGGAATCCCGGCAGGCGGCGCGCAGGCGCGGAGAGCATCGCTTACGCCATCTCCAGCCGCTCGTAGGCGATGACGAGTTCCTCCATCGCCACGTCGGTGCCCTTGGCGTTGAACGGTCCGCTCGTGTGCTTGATGATCCGCGCGCGCATCAGCTTCCATACCTGAACCACGGCCGTGTGGTCCTCGTTCTGGAGCTGGATGACAACGTCTTTGAGTGCGCCCTGATCCCCGTTCCGGATCTGGTTCAGCCAGGTGTAAAGCGTGAGCGATCCGATAACGCCGCGCTTCATCGTCACGTCGGTTGACTTGTTCAGACCCGTGATCTTCCTGACGCTGTTCTCTTTCTCGTTGCCGTTGCGGTACTCGGAGACGGTCACTTCCATTCCGATGCCGCTGACCTCCTGGAACCCGGCGTCGACGCCATCGGAGCTCCCGATGCCCAGATCGACGAGAAAGTTGAACTGAACGTACGGGCGTTCGCGCAGCACAGCCATCTATGCACTCCTTCCTAGACCTTGCGGTCAGCCGTCCACTGTCCAATGCGGAAGATCACGTACTCGGCGGGCCGCAACGGCGCCACGCCGACCAGGCACACGAGACGGCCGTTGTCGAGATCGTTCTGGCTCATGGTCGAGCGATCGCATTTCACGAAAAACGCTTTCTCCGGCTTGTCGCCGAGCAGCGCGCCCATCTGCCACTCGTTCAGCAGGAAGCTCTCGACGGTGCGCTGCACGTTCGCCCACAGAGCCTCGCCGTTCGGCTCGAAGACGGCCCACTGTGTGCCGCGATCGATCGAATGCTCGAGATACACGAAATAGCGCCGGAGGTTGACGTACTTCCACTCGGGATCGGAGCTGATCGTCCGCGCGCCCCAGAGCCGGAACCCGCGCCCTGAGAAGTAACGGAAGCAGTTGATCCCCTCCGGGTTCAGCACATCCTGCTGGCTCTTGTTGAGCAGCTGCTCGAACCCGATCGCGGAGAACACCACCTCATTGGCCGGCGCCTTGTAGACCGCGCGGTTGATGTCGTTGCGCGCGTAGATCCCCGCGACGAAGCCGCTCGGCGGCATGTTGCGCTCGGTCCCGGTCACCGGATCGAGGACGCGGACCCAGGGGTAGTAGAGCGCCGCGTATGTCGAATCGATCTTCCCGCGCAGCGCGCGTACTTCCGAGATGCTCTGGTCGTCGCCGCTGTCGAGCACGGCGATGCGATAGCGCATCCGCGTGGCGTGCGAGATCAGGTAGTTGATGATGCTGGTGCCAGCCGCGCGGTAGCCGTTGTTGAGGCGGTACGTCGACCCGGGGGCTGCCACGATCGAGATGTCCTCGATGTCTTCGAAGGCCACGAGTCCCGACTTGCGCTTGTCTCTCTCGGCGCCTTTGTAGTCATCTGCGGTCGGACGTTCGCCGTCGTTGCCACCCTCCAGCAGGACTTCCACCGACAGGTCGGCCTCGGTCGGCTGCAGCGGCGGGAGCGCTGGCAGGATCACCTCAGTATTCGCGAGCGGCTTCGTGAGCAACGCCTCGTGCATGGACATCTGCCTGTCGCCGGGCGGCGACAGGATCGGACCTTCGCCGCTCACGATCGTGTCCAGAACCTTCAACCCGTCCGACAGCTTGTCGTCGAGCGTGATGACGATCGGCAGCGAGCGCGCCTCGGCCAGCGAGCTCGGTTTCTCGTCGAATTTCTTGACGAGCGAGTCCGGCGAGCCCGCGCGCTCATGTTTGGGATGCGGCGCCAACCCGTCCCAGACCAGGTCCGACGCGCCGCGGCCCGGCGGCGTCACGCGTACGCTGATGGTCACGATGCGTACGAGGTCCGTCTTCGTCGGATGCGGATCGGGCGCCAGATTACTGAGCAGGAGCTCCGATCCCCCGGCCGCTGGAATGAACTTCCAGCTCTCGCGGCCATGGGTGACATCGAAGTACTTGAGCGCCTCGTACAGGCCGCTCGTCGATCCGCGGTTGATGACGACGATGTCCTTGTCGAGAACGCTGACCTTTGGGGAGTTGTCGACTTCGGTGCCGAGGACGCTCTGACTGATTCGCAGCGTCAGACGGACCCGCATGTTGCCGGCGGCGCCCGGGAAGCGCGCCGTCACACGAATGGGACCGAGCGCGCCGCCGCCGGTCACCTGCTTGCGGCCGTGGCCGTCGAGGTAGTCCGCCCCGACGCGCTCGCCGTCCTGGCCGAATCTCGGTCGTGCATACACGCCGTCGTCGCTGTCGTCCTTTTTGAGACGATGAAAGACGCGAGCGACGTAGAGACGTTTGCCGCCTTCTTCGAAGAAGGCGCGCGCGCCGTGCCAGAGGTAGTTGTCGGTGTCGGGATAGGTCTTGAACTGCAGGCGCTCGCGGTCGCCGTACGTTCGCTCGAACTCCGTCACGCTTGTGATGACGTCGGGCTCCAGATCGGTGGGGCCGTAGCGCGACGGCCCCACGAAGCCGGTGGTCGTGGTACTGACACCCTCGATCGATTTCGACCGGAACGACGTCTCTTCGACGTACACGCCCGGTGCTAAATACTCCGGCATCAGCTCCTCCTTCGCATGCTCACGGGACGGGCGTAATCAACAACTCGGACAGTTCTTCACCTGGCGATCCGGCGCTGTCGCGCGATCTGACGATCAGCTCGGAGGCGTAGGCGAGTTCTCGCGCTCGGAGCGGGTCGAGGAGTCCGGAGTCTTCCCACAACGTGGCGCGACGCTGCGCCAGCACGTCGCAGAGATCCGGGACCTCGCCGCGTGGCAGGCGGTCGTAGTACGCGCGCAGCACCACTCGCCACCGCTGCTTCAGCAACCCGCCGGCCCCGGAGGAATCCGGTGGCGACGGCGGCGACAGCAGCGATCCGTCGGTCGGCGCCGGAAACGGGAACATCACCGCGACGCGCCCCTGCTCGTCCGCGTACGACGCGCCCACGGCCTGGCCGTCGAGCATCGCTTCGACGAACGCCCAGGCAGCGGGCACGCGATCCGCTGGCGGGCTGCCGAGATCTGGCGGCTCCAACATCTGCGCGCGGACCACCGCCAACCCAGCCGGCGCACGCCGCGTCGGCGACGAATAGACAGGCAGCGCATCACCCGGCGCATCGGGCACGAGCTGCGACGCCGGAGGCAGACGCGGCGGGCAAAGGCGCCGCGCGAACCCTTTCTGCGGCGCATCACAGCCGAACCTGAATGGAAGAAACCGGCGCTCGTCATCGGTCGCGGTCAGTTCGAAGCGGCGCGAGCGCGACGGTTGCAGCCACTGCCGCCAGAACGAATCGCTGCCGTCGCCGAACGCGAAGTCAACGGGCGACGTTCCCGGGTCCGGATCGCGGAGTCCGGGCAGATCGCGCAGCACCATCACGCCACTGCCGTTTGGAAACGCCCGCACCGTGCGGTCAGGGTTGTCGATCGGAAAACCCTGAAGCGTCATGCCCGCCCGGACCATCTCGCCTGTGGCGACGTCCCAAAACCGCACGCCGAGAGGCGCGGTGAGGGTGAACCGTTCGAGCAGCCGCATGCCGTCAGGGAGCGCCATGTCACACTTGGCTCATGCCGAACGCCTGGGTCTGGACGAGCTCGCCTTCGACCAGCGGCATTTCTGACTCGATCGCAATCATGCGCGCGACGTACGCGATCGACAGCGGCGTGTTCGGCTTCACCACATCCCAGATCACGTTCAAGTCCTGCATCGAGGGCGGATCGCACACGAGCTCCACCATCTCCGAGTGGCGGAAGACCGGGGTGGCCTGCAACCGGTTCAGCACCGAGGCGGGCAGAATCGGCGCGTCCTCGAGCGTGCGCGCGCACCACCCGAGAAGCCGCTGCTGCAGATCGGCGTTCAGCGCCCATGCGCTGACGAGAAAAAACAGATCCAGCGGCAGCGGCGCGCGGTACCGCGTCTTGCGGTCCTCGCTGAGACGCGGCGGCAGGTTCCGACGGCTGCTGTTGACGGCGATGCGGAACAAGAACAGCGAAATGCGGCCGCCGGCCGGCACGGGTTTCTGAAAATCGGCCGCCTGATACAGGTCGACGTCGAGTTGCGGGAACTCCGGACGCGGCGCGTCCTTGAGGTATCGCCTGATGGCCTCGCTCGTCGCCGCGATTGCGTTGTAGGTGGCCATCGTCACATGCCGATCGTGAAGTCATTCGCCATGATGTCGGTACGACGCGTCGTACTGCTCCACCGCCTTCTGAAGCGTCTCGAGCAGCGCACGCGCGTGGATCGGGCTCGTGACGATTCGCGTGTGGCACGGCGAGGCTTCCTTTCCGCTGTACGTCTCGCCAAAATCAAGCACGAACTCGAACGCCGTGTGGCCCACCTCGAAGTAATTCGCGTAGAGTCCCTTCGACTGCGGAGCCCCTTGGGACGTGTGCTCGGACGGTGCCATGAGATCGTGCCTTGGCGGATCGCATCTTCGGTGCCGGAGCGCGCAGACGACGACACGCGGCGCGCAAGTGCGTGCATCGCGTGCGACTTAGGCGCGGTCGCGTGTCGGCGCGAGGTGGTCGAGCGTGGCGGGGTGTTACAGCTTGGTGAGACGATCGCGAGACGGCCCCTCAGGCGCGCTCTCGTTTGACGGTGTCACACGTGCGTCACGTGGTGTCACACGCCGCGGATCCGATTTGATGACCGCGTATTTCGCGATCTTGCGGTAGACCGTCATGCGCGACCAATGGAGCTGCTTGGCGGCCTCGCTCTTGTTCCACCTCGCGCTGACGAGCGCCTCGATGAGACGCTGTCGCTCATCCGGCGGCAGGCTGCATATGCCGCGAAGCCGCCGCCGAAACCAATCCGGCAGATCCTCGAACCGAACGAGCCTCCCGGGCGGGCAGATGAAGACCGCTTCGAGCAGGTTCTTCAACTCGCGAACGTTCCCGGGCCAGTCGTAGGTCTTCAGCGTCTCGAGGACATCCGCGCTGAAGCCTTCCACCTGCTCGTTGAACCTGGTGTTTAGCTGCCGGAGGTAATGGTCGGCGAGCGCGACGATGTCAGCCGTGCGGTTCCTGAGGGGCGGCAGGTGGACCCGCGCCACGTTCAACCGGAAGTAGAGATCCTTGCGGAATCGTCCCTGCTCGCAGGCGGTCTCGAGATCGTGGTTGGTGGCCGCGACCACGCGGATGTCGAGCGGAATTGGCTTCTTGCCGCCTACGCGGTACACCTCGCGCGTGTCGATGGCGCGCAGAATCTTCGCCTGCGCCATCAAGGCCAGGTCCCCGACTTCGTCGAGAAACACCGTGCCGCGATCGGCCAGTTGCAGCAGGCCTTCCCGCGGGCCGGCCGCTCCCGTAAAGGCGCCGCTCTCGTACCCGAACAGCTCGCTTTCCAGCAACCCGTCGGGAATCGCCGCGCAGTTCACGGAAACGAACCGGGCATGGCGTCGCGCGCTCCGCGAGTGAACGAGCGCCGCGGCGAGCTCCTTCCCGGTGCCGGTTTCGCCCGTGATGAGTACCGTCACATCCCGCGAGGCTGCTCTGGTGAGGTACTCGTCGACGCTGCGCATCGAGGCGCTCGGTCCGATCAGCGGACTGGCGGACATCACAGGCGCAGGTGGTCGGATGCGAACCGCTCGAGCATCGGCGGAAGTGAGATGGCGACGAACGCTCTCAGCCACGGCCGAGTAGGCCACCGGCTCCGCGAAATAGTCGCTCGCGCCCGCTCGCAGCGCCGCGACCGCGACCGCTTCGCTACCGTGTTGAGCGACGAGCACCACCGGTATCCGGTGATCTGCCAGACGGAGACGTTCGACCGCAGCGAAGGCCTCGCGTTCCTGAGCCTGCCCGAATCCGATGAGGACGAGCGCAGGATTCAGATCGGCGTGGCGATCACCTAGGGATGACAGGCTGTCGATTTGGTGAACGTGACAGTCGGTTGAAAGAATCAACCTGAGGGAGTGCCGGCGTGCGGTGTCGCAGTCGCAGATGACCACAACCGGTCGAGCAGCAGTCTGTCCAACTACCTGCGACGACTCTCGCACGTGGTCCGGAGACATCGATTGAGGCGTGAGCAAACCATGTTCACGAACATTCGTCAACAGGTACAGCGTCCATACTGAAATATTTCGTGCAACGCGCCGGCTCGCGCCGTACGCCACCGTTGGTTCGATGGTGCCATCGTGCAGCGATCAGATACCGCCACCGCCGCCGTGATCGATCCGGTCGCTGAACTTCCCGGCTCGACGTACACCATGTACGCCGCGGTGGCGGGGAGCCAGACGCGCGGAATGGAAAAGCTGCTGGCGGAGGAGGCGACGGAGGACACCACCGTGTGATCCGTCGTCATCAGCGAAGCCGTGACCGATCCCAGCGTATTGCTCGTCAGCTGAACGACGGCCACCTGCGCCTGATTGGCGTTGAAACGGAACCTGATCTTCTGACCCGCCGCCGTTGTGGTTACAGGCGCCCCCGTGCCGTTCGTGGTGACCGTGGTGATGACGTCGGCATGCGCGATAGGCAGCGCCGGATCGAGCTGATTCATCTCAGTCGACGTCAGAATGCGTCCTTTATAGACGGCGAAATAGGCCATCCGCCCGTTCAGGGCGCCGGCCATCACGTCTCGCAACGCCGATCCGATTAGTAATGGCTGATTCGTCGAGTTTGCGTAGCCGATGGTCCCCGAGCCGTTGATCGACGAGACCTTGGGTTGCTCAACCCCACTTAGGAACACATGCGCGTCGGCCGCCGACCCGAGTGTCCCGTCGAAGGTAAATGCGATCTGCACCCAGTGTCCGGCTTCGATCCATCCGGCCGCGGACGTCACGCTCATGGCCCCAGTCGTCTTTTGGACGATGAGCTTCAAGGTGCCGTCGATACCCCAGCCAACAAAGAACCCCGAGTTGCCGCGTGACAAATCGTCATCACTCTTCTCGCACAGACCTGCGGCCGCGACGGCATTGACGAAGACCTTCGTCACGACCGTGAATTGATGGTTCTGCAGTTGGTCGAAGATGATGTCGGCGCCCGCGCTCAGGTAACTAGTAGAGGTCCCATTCATCGCGACCGCGGGAGGATCCGTGAGGCTCCACGTGGGCGTGGACGGCGCGCCGACAAAGGTCGCGACGCCGCCGTTGACCAAGTTCTCGTCGGTCGTACCGGTCGCTTCGTTCATTACGAACAAGCCGGCCAGGTTCGTAGCGAGGGCGTTGGTCGGATCGAGATACGACGCAACCGGCCGCGAGGGCGGAGGCGTCGACGTTGCCACGGCAGTCGGGGTGAACGTCAGACTGCCCGTCGCCGGCAGGTCCGGCCAGAAGAGAACCGCGTAGGTTCCTGTCACGGGTAACCACTGAAGGAGACCAAAGCTCCCGGACGCAGCGGCGGTCGAGATCGCGCCGCCGTTTGGCGTGTACAGGGTCATGGTCACCGACTTCACTCCGTAGGTGCTGTTCGTCACACGCAAGTTGAACACGGTATGGGGATCGCCAAGAGAACGCAATGCGTTGAAAGCTGGCCTGCTGAGCCAACGGGTTAGCTCAGCGGAGCGCGACACAGTCATCGAGTCCACCTGAGTCGTCTCGCCACCATTTTTCACCCACGCTTTTTCGTCACGCAGTTACGGAATGGAGCGAACAATTATTTTTCACAGCGGAGGTAATCGGTTCAGCGATACGTCCCAGATCAACTCGGCCCGTTCTCCGACGTGGCGCGTCGCGTCGCTGCTGTTCGTTTCCGGTTACTGCGCGCTCGTGTATCAGGCGGCGTGGCTGCGCGAGTTTCGTCTCATTTTCGGCGCGTCGACCGCGGCGTCCGCCGCCGTCCTTGCGATCTTCATCGGCGGTCTCGGCGTTGGCGGGTTGCTCCTCTGAGCTAGAGCGGATGCGCATCCGCGCCCGATTCTGTATTACGCGCAGCTGGAGTCGATCGTGGCGGTCTCCGCTGCTGTGAGTCCGCTGCTGCTGACGTTTGCTCGTGGGCTTTATGTCTCCGTCGGTGGAACCGCGCGTCTCGGCCTGGGCGGAGGAACGGTCGCGAGGCTGTTCCTGGGCCGGGTATCAGTTTCCGATGCTGATCGCCTTGTTGGGTCAAGGCCGGCGGCAGATTGGGCGGCAGGTTGAGTTGGCGTATGCCACCAACATGGTCGGCGCTATCGTCGGCGCACTCGCCGGAGGATTTGGCTTGCTGCCCTGGTTGAGCGCGCCCGGCGCCTGGCGGTTCGCCGCGCTGTCGCTCGTGGCGCTGGGCGCCACCGCGGTTGCCCTGACCGGCTTCCGCGCCCGGTCACGCGTGCCGCTCGCACAACTCGCACTGGCGGCGGCAACGCTAGCGCTCCTGATGACGGTGGGGCCGACCGCAGTGTGGCGACACGCCGGCATTGGCGCAGGCCGTGCGGGGTTTAACGGCGATCGTCTCCGCGAACGAGCTCGAAGACTGGGGCCGCGCGCAACAGCGCGCGGTCGTCTGGGAGGGAGATGGCACCGAGAGCAGCGTCGCGCTCTCGAACGACTCGGCCGGGTACGCCTTCGTCGTCAACGGCAAGACGGACGGAAGCGCGCGCCGCGATGCTGGTACGCAAGTCATGAGTGGACTTCTCGGCGCCATCCTCAATCCTGATGCGCGCCGTTCGCTCGTGATCGGGCTGGGAACCGGCAGCACGGCGGGCTGGCTCGGCGCGATCCCCACGATGGAACGCGTCGATGTCGTGGAACTCGAGCCGCTGATTCTGGATATCGCAACGGCGTGCCAGGCCGTCAATCACGACGTCATGCACAATCCCAAGGTTCACATCACCCTGGGCGACGCTCGCGAGACGCTCCTGACCACGACCGACCGGTACGACATCATCGCGTCCGAACCGTCGAATCCGTTCCGTGCAGGTATCGCCAGCCTGTTCACGCGAGACTACGACACGGCAGCGACGGACCGACTCACACCGGACGGCCTGTTCATCCAATGAGTTCAGGCGTACGACATCGACTCGCGTACGCTTCGCACCGTCTACGCCACGATGGGCTCGGTGTTTCCTCACGTCGACGCCTGGCAGACAAACCACGGCGACCTGATGCTCATCGAATCGATGCGCCCTCGCAGCTATCGAACCCAGGCGATCACAAAACGTATCGCTGAAGAGCCGTTCAAGACTGCTTTGCGCGGCGCGTGGCGAGCGGTGGATATCGAGGGATTTTTCGCACACTTTGTTGCGAACGAATCGATGGCCCAGGCTCTCGCGGCAGCGCCAGGCGTCGAGGTGAAGACCGACGATCGAAACCTCGTCGAGTTTGGGTTCGCGC
>JAYVMG010000248.1:0-10591 GCA_043759095.1 Acidobacteriota bacterium
CGTTTCAGTGCTATAATTTTGGATTCGAAGGCCTTTGGTGAGGACCGAGTGGGCAGGTGCCCACTTTTTTAGTTTAAGGGCGTGTTGGGCGCTGAAACCGTCGTCGACAAGGTGCGAGCCATCGCCGAGCGAGTGGCTGCGGGATACGGACTGGAGATTTTCGACGTCCAGTTCCGCCGTGAAGCGCCCGGTATGGTGCTGCGGATCCAGCTCGATCGGCCGGGCGCGGCAGCAAAGGAAGAAGACAGCGTGAGCGTGGGCGACTGCGCGAGCGTGAGCCGCGATTTGAGCGCCCTCTTCGACGTCGAAGAGGTGGTGCCGACCGCATATACGTTGGAAGTGTCGTCGCCCGGACTGGATCGGCCGCTGCGCCGGGTGGACGACTACCGCCGGTTTACCGGACGCCTCGCGAAAATCGTGATGCGCGAGAAGGTGGACGGCCAGGGATTTTTCAGAGGGCGGCTCGCCGGCGTCGACGGCACCGATGTGCTTATCGATGCCGACGATGGACGGTCGCACCGGGTGCCGCTCGATGCGATCACGCGGGCGAATTTGGAAGTGGAATTCTAGATTATGTCGAATCCGTTGCAGCAGACGATTGAGGCGCTGGCGAAGGAGAAGGGCATCGAGCCCGACGTCGTCATCAGCGCCATTGAAGAGGCCGTCGCGACCGCATCGCGCAAGTACTACAAGACCGGCGAGAACCTGAAGACGCGGTTCAACACCGAGACCGGCCAGGTCGACCTTTTCGCGCTCAAGACCGTCGTCGAGGAAGTGACGACGCCGGCGATCGAGATCGCCATCATCGAAGCGCGCGAGATGTACCGGCCGCTCTACGGAGACGAGGTGGCCAACAGCATCGAACTCGGCGACGAGATGGAGTTTCCCAAGCCGACCGAAGTGCTGGGGCGCATCGCGGCGCAGACCGCCAAGCAGGTCATCTTCCAGAAGGTGCGCGAGGCCGAACGCGAGCACGTGTTTGCGGAGTACAACGAGCGGATCGGCGAGGTCGTCCAAGGGACGGTGAAGCGGTTCGAGAACGGCGACATCATCCTGGAGATCGGCCGCATCGAGGCGGTGCTGCCGCGCAAGGAACAGTCGCGCGCCGAGAGCTATACGCCGGCCGACCGCGTGCGGACGGTGATCAAGGGCGTCAATCGCGGCGCGAAGGGACCGCAGATCGTCCTGTCGCGCACCGATGCGGCGCTGCTCATCAAGCTGTTCGAGCAGGAAGTGCCCGAGATTTACGACGGCACGGTGATGATCCGCGGCGCGGTCCGCGAAGCGGGTGACCGCGCGAAAGTCGCCGTGTTCTCGCGCGAGCGCGACGTCGACCCGGTGGGCGCCTGTGTCGGCATGAAAGGCACGCGCGTGCAGTCGATCATCCGCGAATTGCGCGGCGAGAAGATCGACATCGTCGAGTATTCGGACGATCCGATCGCGTTCGTGACCAACGCGCTCAGCCCGGCGAAGGTGCAGCACGTCTCGATCATCGACGACCACGAGCGCGTCATGGAAGTCGTCGTCGAGGACAAGCAGCTGTCGCTCGCGATCGGCAAGAAGGGTCAGAATGTCCGGCTGGCGGCAAAGTTGACCGGCTGGCGCATCGACATCAAGAGCGAAGAAGAAAAGCGCCGAGAAGTCGAGGCGCAATTCGGCGAACTCGAAGTGCCGGCCGGTGAGTCCGACGCGACGGGCGACGTGTCCGCCGACCTGTCCGCCGAAGCGGACGCGGATCCATCTGCGACGACGGAAGCGGGCGCGGAGGGCGAGGCGTCCGAGACGCCCAACCCGTACGCGCTGCCTGGCATCGGCGACAAGACGGTCCGCAAGCTCGTCGAGGGCGGCTTCGCGACGCTCGAGGCGCTCGGCGCCGCGACCGCCGAGCAGCTATCGGCGATTCCCGGCATCGGCGGGAAAACGGCAGAGAAAATTTTGGCCGCCGCGCGCGGAGACGCGCCGGGCGAGACCACAAACGACGTCTAGATAGAGGTTACTGTTGGCAACTGTTCGGATCTTCAAGATCGCTGAGCTCCTTGGCACGACGAGCCAGGAAGTGACGGCGCTGCTCAAGCGCGATCACGGCATCGAGGTCAAGAGCGCCTCGAGCACGATCGAGGAAGTCGTGGCGCGCCAGTTCGTGGAACGCCTGGCAAAACAGCGCAACGTCACGCTGCCGGCGGCCCACATGTTTGCCGAGACGCCGGTGGTCAAGGGCAAGAAGGGCGGCGCGCCCGCGAAGAAGGCGCCCGAACCGCTGAAGGCTGTGGCGCCGATGCTGCCGCCGCCGCGTCTGGTGAAGGCCGCAAAGGCCGCGCCCGTCGCAGAGGCCGAGCCGCTCGCCGAGCCCGAACTGGCTGACGAAGAGACCGTCGAGGAAGCACTGCCCGAACCAGCCCCGGAGCCGGTCGTGGAGCGCCAGCCGACGCACGTCTCGACGCGGGGACTGAAAACCGAAACAGCGCCGCCGCCGGCGCCCAACGCGCACATCAAACGCTCGGCGCCGGTCGAACACCCACCCGCGGCGCCTGAGCCCGAGCCGGTTGTCGAGGAAGCGCCTCCCGCTCAGGCCTCCGCGCCGGTCGCGCCACGGCGAGAGCCCGGCCGCATCGTGCCGCCGACGCTGCGCCTACGCATCGAAACCGATCGTCCCACGACACCGACGCAGCCGCTGCCGACGACGCCTCCGCCGCGCGCGGTGCAGCGTCCGATCGCACCGCCGAAACCTGTCGCGCCCGTCGCTGCGCGCCCTGCCGGAGCGACCGGCGCGCCCGGCATGCGGCCAGGCGGTCCGCCGCGTCCCGGCATCCCGGGTCAGCCGCGCCCGCAGTATCCGAGTTCGCGGCCGCCGATGGGCGGACCGCGCCCACTCCCCTCGCAGCCGGTCCGGCCGCAGCAGCCCGGCATGCCGCCGCGGCCCGGCCAACCGTATCCGCAGCGGCCCGGGATGCCGTCGCGGCCTATGTATCAGCAGAGGCCGGGAGGCGCCGGACGTCCGGCTGCCGCGCAGCGGCGTGAGCACGCGCGGCCCGCGCCGCCGCCAATGGCGTCTGCTCCGCCGCCGGTCACCAAGACCATCACGCTCGCCGAAGGCATGACGGTGAAGGACCTCGCGGACAAACTCGATCTGCGCGTGAAGGACGTCCTCGCCAAGCTGCTGATGAAGCGGCTGATGCTGACGATCAACTCCGCGCTCGACACCGACACCGCGACGATGGTCGCGCGCGAGTTCGGGGCGGACGTGCAGATGCAGAGCTTCGAGGAAGAACTGCTGCAGGCGGATGAAGGCGAATCGCGCCCGGAAGACGTGGTCATGCGCGCGCCGGTCGTCACGGTCATGGGTCACGTGGACCACGGCAAGACGAGCCTGCTCGACGCCATTCGCACGACGCGCGTCGCGGAGCGCGAGGCGGGCGGAATCACGCAGCACATCGGCGCGTACCACATCACGATCAACGGCCGTAACATCGTGTTCCTCGACACGCCTGGTCACGCGGCGTTCACGTTGATGCGCGCCCGCGGCGCCAAAGTCACCGACATCGTGGTCCTGGTCGTGGCGGCAGACGATGGCGTCATGCCGCAGACAAGGGAAGCGATCGATCACGCCAAGGCGGCCAACGTGCCGATCGTGGTGGCGATCAACAAGATCGACAAGGCGAACGCCCAGACCGAACGTGTGAAGCGCGAGCTGACCGAGCTCGGCCTGATGCCGGAAGAATGGGGCGGCCAGACCGTCACCGTCGAGGTGTCGGCGCGGCAGAAGACGGGCATCGACACGCTGCTCGAAATGATTCTGCTCTCGAGCGACATCCTCGAGCTCAAGGCCAATCCGAAGCGCAGCGCGTCGGGCACCGTCCTCGAAGCGAAGCTGGACAAGGGACGCGGGCCGGTCGCCACCGTGCTCGTGCAGGACGGCACGCTGTCGGTCGGCGACACGTTCATCGCCGGCCCCATCGTCGGCCGGGTGCGGGCGCTGATCGACGACCGCGGCAAACCGACCAAGACCGCAGGTCCGTCGACGCCGGTCGAAGTCCTCGGTCTTTCCGGACTGCCGCAGCCGGGCGACGTGTTCCAGGTCGCCGACGCCGCGAAGGCGCGGCACATCGCGACGTTCCGCGAGGAGCAGTCGAAGTCCCGCGCGCTCGGCGCGAAGGGTTCACGGCTCACGCTCGAGTCGCTGCAGGCGCAGATCGCCGAAGGCGGCATGAAGGAGCTGGCGCTCATCATCAAGACCGACGTGCAGGGGTCGGCGGAGGTGCTTGCCGACACGCTGACGAAGCTCACCGACGAGAAGGTGAAGATCCGCATCATCCATGCGGGCGTCGGCGCCGTGACGGAGTCGGACGTGCTGCTAGCGTCGGCGTCGAAGGCGATCATCATCGCGTTCAACGTGAAGCCGGATCGCAACGCTGAGGAAACCGCCACGCGGGAGCGGGTCGACATCCGCCAGCACTCGGTGATCTACCACGTGACCGACGAGATGAAGAAGGCCATGACGGGCCTGCTCGATCCGACCTTCAAGGAAGTCCGGATCGGCATCGCTGAAGTGCGCGACATCTTCAAGGTGCCGAAGTTCGGCACGATCGCCGGCTGCATGGTCCGCGAGGGACGCATCACCCGCGCAGGCGACACCCAGGCGCGCCTGCTTCGCGACAACGTGATGATCTACGAGGGTAAGATCGGATCGCTCCGCCGTTTCAAGGACGACGTGAGCGAAGTCAAGTCCGGCTTCGAGTGCGGCATCGGCTTCGACAAGTTCAACGACCTCAAGGTCGGCGACATGATCGAGGTGTTCGCCATGGAGCGCGTGCTGACGATCGCGTAATGTCCCAAGGCTCCCGTCCAGACCGCGTCGCCGATCAGATCCGTGGGGAAGTCGCGTCGATGCTCGCGCGCGACGTGCATGACCCCGGCATCGGATTCGTGACGATCACGCGCGTCACCGTGACGCCGGACCTGCAGCACGCACGCATCCATTACACCGCCCTCGGCGACGACAAGGCACGCGCCAACACGGCCAAGGCGCTCGATCGCGCCCGCGTGTTCCTGCGCCGCCAGATCGGGTCGCACCTGCGGTTGAAGCGCGTGCCCGAACTCGATTTCATGTACGACGAGTCCATTGCCGGCCAGGACCGGATCGAACAACTCCTCAACGACATCCGAGCCGGCGGCGCAGGCGGCCCCGTGACTCCGCCCCCCGCACCTGATGACGACGACCAGTCCTGAGATTCTGCAGATCGTCGAGGCGCTGCGCGCGCGCCGGCGGTTCGTGCTGTCCTCCCACTCCCGTCCCGACGGCGACTCGATCGGATCGCAGCTCGCAATGGCGTACGCGCTGCAGGCGATGGGCAAAGAGGTGACGGTCGTCAACGCGGATCCAGCGGCGCCGCCGCTGATGGCGTTCCCGGGCGTGCCCGAGATCCGTATTGCCCCGAGCGCTGACGGCGACTTCGATGCGGCGATCATCATGGAGTGCGGCGACCTCAAGCGCACCGGCGTCACGGGCCTCGATCGGTTCTTCGTCATCAACATCGATCATCACCCGGGCAATACCGGATTCGGCCAGATCAACTGGTTCAACGCCGGCGCGGCCGCGTGCGCCGAGATGGTGTACGAGGTGGTGCGCGCGCTCGGCGTGCCATTGTCAAAGGAGATCGCGACCCACATCTACCTCGCGATCCTGACCGACACCGGATCGTTTCACTATTCGAGCATGTCGACGCGGACGTTCGACATCTGCCGCGAGTGCCTCGACGCGGGCGTCGATCCGGCCCAGGTCGCGCGGATGGTCTTTGACAGCAACAACCTGGGACGGCTGAAGCTGTTCGGCGCCGTGCTGAACCTGATGCAAATCGACCCGAGCGGCCGCATCGCGACGCTGCACGTGGATCACGAGATGACGCTGGCCGCCGGCGGTACGTACGAGGACACCGAAGGCCTCGTCAACATGCCGCTGACCGTGAAAGACATCGTCGCGTCCGTCTTCTTCAAGCAGGAACAGGGCAACGAGTACCGTGTCAGCCTGCGGTCGAAGGGCGACATCGACGTCAATGCCATCGCCAAGGTGTACGGCGGAGGCGGCCACAAGAATGCCTCCGGCTGCACGCTGACCGGCGCGCTCGACGAGCTGCAGAAAACGCTCACGAAGCAACTCGAGGGCGCCATCGATGGACGGCCTGCTCGTCGTTGACAAGCCGGCGGGCCTGACGTCGCACGACGTCGTGGCGCGCATGCGCCGCGTGCTGCGCGAGAAGGCGATCGGCCACACCGGCACCCTCGATCCGATGGCGACCGGCGTTCTGCTGCTCGTTCTCGGCAAAGCGACGCGACTCGCACGATTCCTGACCGCCAGCGACAAGTCCTACGACGCCCGCGTCCGCCTGGGCTTCGCGACCGATACCGCCGACGCGATGGGACGCGCGGTTGGGCCGGTGAGCGAGTGGCCGATGCCGTCGCGCGAGGCGATCGACGCCGCGCTCGAACAATTCCGCGGCACATTCATGCAGCAACCGCCGGCGTTCTCGGCAAAGAAGATCGACGGGCAGCGCAGCTACAAGCTCGCCCGCGCACGCGCGGCCGACGCTCGGCTACAGCCTTCGCGCTACGACGGACCCGACCTACCCGACCAACCAGCCCCGCCTGACCCACCTGCCCTACCCGCCCCGGCCAGCGTCACGACGCACCGCCTCGAGATCGTCAGCATCGAGGCGGATACTCTGGCGCTCAGCGTGGTCTGCTCCGCCGGGTTCTACGTCCGCTCGCTGGCGCACGACCTGGGCGCGCGGCTCGGCACGGGTGGACACCTGACGGCGCTTCGGCGCACGACGACGGGCGGCTTCGGCATCGACCGGGCGATCACACTCGACGCCGCGGAGCGGGATCCCGAACGGGCGGCGGCGGCAGTCGTCCCGCTCACCGGAATCCTGAGACAGCTGCCGGCGGTTGTCCTCACGGCCGAAGGCGTCACACGCGCGACCCACGGCCGCGACATCGACCCTCGCGACTCGGCATTGAGTGAGCCCTCCGCCCTGAGCCCTGAACCCTCGTCGTCCCTTTCCCTGAGCCCTGAGCCCTTCGTCAGGCTCCTGGATTCGCACGGCAATCTCGTCGCAATCGCGCAGCCGGCCGGCGCCGGGGGCCTTTTGCATCCCTCCGTTGTTCTGGTGTAACATGTTGCTCTTGCTCGACTAACAATTTTTTCGACATATACGGCGCGCTCGGATCAGACCTTGAACAAGGCTGTTCTGGGGCGTTCGTGGAGGACAGCCCAGGTGCTCAGCAAAGACCGCAAGACAGAACTCATCGGCAGCTACAAGACGCACGACGCCGATACCGGCTCCCCCGAGGTCCAGGTCGCCATTCTCAGCGAACGCATCAACTACCTGACCGAACACTTCAAGACCCACGCAAAAGATCACCACTCGCGTCGCGGTCTGCTGATGCTGGTCGGCAAGCGCCGCCGTCTGCTCGATTACCTCAAGGGCAAGGACGCGCACCGCTATTCCGATCTCATCAAGCGTTTGAACATCCGTAAGTGAGCCCTCAATTAATGCATACGCGTGAAATCTCCGTCGGACAAAACACCCTCCGGTTCGAAACCGGCAAGCTCGCCAAGCAGGCGCACGGCTCGGTCATCGTTCGCCTCGGCGACTCGGTGGTCCTCGTCACGGCCTGCCACTCGGCCAACCCGCGCGAAGGCATCGACTTCCTTCCGCTGACCGTCGATTACCGCGAATACACCTACGCCTCGGGTCGCATCCCTGGCGGCTTCTTCAAGCGCGAAGGCAAGCCGGCCGAGAAGGAAGTGCTGACGAGCCGCTGCATCGACCGCCCGACGCGGCCGCTGTTCCCGGCAGGCTGGCGCTTCGAGACGCAGATCATCGCGCTCGTGCTGTCCGCCGATCAGGCGAACGACACCGACGTGATGGCGATCACCGGCGCGTCCGTCGCGCTCGCCCTCTCGGACATCCCGTTCCAGAAGACGATCGCGGCCGTTCGCATGGGCCTCGTCGACGGCCTGTACATCGTCAACCCGACTTTCCTGCAGCGCAAAGAGAGCAAGCTGGACCTGATCGTCGTCGGCAGCAAGGACGGGCTGGTGATGGTCGAGGCGGGAGCGAAGGAAGTCACCGAAGAACAGGTGGTCGTGGCGCTCGAGACGGCGCACGCGGCCATCAAGCAGATCGTCGCCGTCATCGACGACCTCGCCAAGGAATGCGGCAAGAAGAAGCTGACGGTCGCGAAGAAGGAAATCTCCGCCGACTTCCACAAGGAAATCGAAGCGAAGATTCTCGGGCCCCTGACCGCGGCGATGCGCATCCGCGAAAAGCTCGAGAACTACGAGACGGTGGACCTGACGCTCAAGGGACTGCTCGCGGGTCTGCCCGAATCCGAATCCGAGAAAAAGTCCGACGCCAAGGTCATCTTCAAGGACCTGAAGGAAAAAGTTCTCCGCGAGGAGGTCCTGACCAACGGCGTTCGTCTCGACGGACGCAAGTTCGACGAAGTCCGTCCGATCTGGATCGAGACCGGCGTCCTGCCGCGCGTCCACGGTTCGGCCGTGTTCACACGCGGCGAAACGCAGGCGCTCGTCACCTGCACGCTCGGCACGGCCGACGATGCGCAGAAGATCGAGAGCTTCGAGGGCGAGACGTGGAAGAGCTTCATGCTCCACTACAATTTCCCGCCCTTCTCGGTCGGTGAAACCGGGCGCATGACAGGTCCGGGCCGCCGCGAAATCGGCCACGGCGCGCTGGCGGAACGCTCGCTGACGTCGCTGATGCCGGCGGAAGCGGACTTCCCCTACACCGTCCGCATCGTGTCGGACATCCTCGAATCGAACGGCTCCTCGTCGATGGCGTCGGTGTGCGGCGGATCGCTCGCGATGATGGACGCCGGCGTCCCGATCAAGAAAGCGGTGGCCGGCATCGCGATGGGGCTCGTGATGGACGAGAAGAGCGGCAAGTACGCCGTCCTCTCCGACATCGCCGGCGCCGAAGATCACTACGGCGACATGGACTTCAAGGTCGCCGGCACGGCTGACGGCATCACCGCGCTGCAGATGGACATCAAGGTCGGCGGCATCACGACCGAAGTGATGCGCAAGGCCCTCGATCAGGCGCGCAACGGCCGCCTGCACATTCTCGGCAAGATGCAGGAAGCGCTCGGCGCATCACGCGAGAGTATCTCGCTGTTCGCGCCGCGCATCGTCACCATCCGGATTCCGGTGGACAAGATCCGCGACGTCATCGGACCGGGCGGCAAGATGATCCGCAGCATCATCGAGCGGACCGGCGTGAAGATCGATGTCGAGGACGACGGTCGCGTGAACGTGGCGTCGGCGGACGGCGAATCGGCCGCCAAGGCCATCTCGATCATCCAGGAACTGACGGCTACGCCCGAACTCAACAAGACCTACATGGGCAAGGTCCAGCGCATCACCGATTTCGGCGCGTTCGTCGAGATCATGCCTGGCACCGACGGCCTGCTCCACGTGTCTGAAATCGCCAACCACCGCGTGAAGGACGTGCGCGATGAGCTGAAGGAAGGCGAACAGCTCATGGTCAAGGTGATCAATATCGACCCGACCGGCAAGATTCGGCTAAGCCGCAAGGTTCTGCTGCAGGACGAAGCGGCGGCGGCGGCGCCAAAAGCGGAATAACAATCCGTCAGGGCTGAAGGCTTCGGGCTCAGGGCTGCAAGGCTCTGGGCCCTTTCGTCGTACAATCAGCGGCGTGATGCGCGTCAGCTTCCTGATCTTCGCGCTGTTTGCCGCTGCCACCACCCAGGATCAAGGCCCCACCGCAAAACCGTTCATCGTCAACGCGCACCGGTATGCGTTCGAACCCGCGCGAATCGAAGTGAACCAGGACGACCTGGTCAAAATCCAACTCAGTACCGCCGACATCGCGCACAGCTTGACCATCGACGACTACCGGATCGCCAAACGCGTGGGCCCAGGGCAGCCGGTCACCTTCGAGTTCCGCGCCGATCGCGCGGGTGAATTCCCGTACTACTGCAACCTGCAGGTCGAGGACGGCTGCCGCCAGATGCGCGGTGTGCTCGTTGTGAAGCCAAGGAAATAGACCACGACGGCACTACTACGCGCACATAACCGATACGGCGGAGTCGCCCTCGTCGTGTGCGGTTTTGCCGCGGCCTATGGCACCTGCGCCATCCTCAAGCATCGACATTTCGACAGTTCGTACGACCTGGCGATTTACGATCAGGCGATCTGGCATCTGAGCCGGTTCGAGATTCCTGCGAGTTCCGTTCGCGGGATTGGCAACATCTACGGCGATCACTTCCATCCGATCCTCGCGCTGCTGGCGCCGCTGTTCTGGATCGCCTCGTCCGCCGAGGTCCTGCTGCTCGCGCAGGCTGCGCTGCTCGCCCTGTCGATCGTTCCGGTGTTCGTGTTTGCGCGCGATCGGCTGCCGTATGGCCTGGCGCTCGCCATGTCCGTCGCGTACGGGCTCTTCTGGGGAATGCAGCAGACGGCGACGGCCGATTTTCACGAGGCGGCGTTCGCGCCGCTGGCGGTTGCATGCCTGTTGCTGGCTATGGATCGGAAGCGATGGCCGTGTTTCTG
>JAYVMG010000249.1:0-10574 GCA_043759095.1 Acidobacteriota bacterium
ACCCGTACCGCGCGCCGAGGTCGCGCAGCATCGAGAAGTTGCCCGTGCGGTCGTGGCCGAAGAGAAAGTTTGCGCCGACCCAGACTTCCGACACGTGCAGCCAGTCCACCAGCACCGTGCGCACGAACATTTCGGGCTCCCACCGCGAGAGTTCAGGCGTGAAGCGCACGATCGCGGCGCCCTGCACACCGGCGTCGGCGATCGCCTCGAGCTTCTGCGCCTTGGTCATCAACAGCGCGGGCGCCTTGTCGGGCCGGACGACGCGCGGGGGGTGCGGGTCGAAGGTCATGGCGACCGAGGTCGCACCCCGCTCGACCGCAACGCGGTGCAGGCGATCGAGGATCTTCCGGTGCCCGCGATGCACGCCGTCGAAGTTGCCGAGCGCGAGAACCGGATCGACCCAGCGGGACGGGCGCGCGTCCTCGGGGAAGTGGATTACGTCCACACGAACTCTCCACCACGGCGGACACGGGGGACACCGAGGTCAACACCGGTTTGGGTTTTTCCTCCGCGTCGTCTGTGTCCACCGTGGTTGAGCGTGTTCATGCGATCTCCAAAACCAAACCATCATAAGCCAACTCCACACCAGCAGGCAGCGACGCGCATGTGGCTGCGTGACCGAGATCGTGCGAGATGTGCGTGAAGTACGCGCGCGACGCGCCGAGGCGCGCAACGATATCGGTGGCTTCGGTGAGGCTGAAGTGCGTGGGATGCGGCGTGTGGCGCAGCGCGTCGAGGATGATGGTGTCGACGCCGCGCAGCAGATCCCACGACGCGTCAGGGATCTGATTGCAGTCCGTGAGATAGGCGAACGAGCCGATGCGGAATCCGAGCACCGGCAGGTTGCCGTGCATCAGCGGCACCGGCACGATCTCGACGCCGCCGAGCGAGAACGTTCCGCCGATGCGAAATAGCGTGAGCTGCGGGAGTCCGCCACCCACCTGCTTCGGCGGCTCGAAGATGTACTGAAACATCCGGCGCAGGCTCGTCAGCGTGTCCACGGAGGCGTAGCAGGAGATCGATCCCCTCTGCATCTGGTTGAACCGCCGCACATCGTCCACACCAAAGACGTGATCCGCGTGGGTGTGCGTGAAGAGAATCGCGTCGACCCGGCGGACATCGTTGGTCAGCGCCTGCATCCGGAGATCGGTGGACGTGTCGACCAGAATGGAGCGCACGCCGCTGGCAAACGCGGTGGCTGCGGGCGCGGGCGCGACTTCGATCAGGATCGACGGCCGCGTGCGGCGATCGCGTGGATCCGGGGATCGGCACACGTCGCAGTCGCAGCCAATCGCCGGCACGCCGGAGGAGGTGCCGCTACCGAGAACAGTAATCCGCAGGGCTGACGGCACGGGGCTCAGGGCTAGGGCTCGATGATTCGTTTGCCGGCGCCAGAGATTTCCACAAAGCGCATGCGCAGCTCGTAGAGCACCTGCTCGAGCACTTCGCGCTCTTCCGCCGTCAGGTTGCCGCGGGTCTTCAGTTCAAGCAGCGAAAGGATTTCGATCATCTGCGCCGCGCCCCCAAGGTTTGGTTTGGCGCGCTCGCCGGAGACCGGGTCCGGCAGATCGCCAAAATGGATCGCGGCGGTGCTGGCCAGCGAGAGCACGAACGCGGTAAAGGACAGGAGCGGCTCGGTCATGTGGTTAAGATTATCAAATGTCAGACGCTTCCCGCGCCGCCGGCGAGTTCACGCGGCTCGTCGAGATCATGGCCACGCTCAGAGGGCCCGATGGCTGCCCGTGGGACCGCGAGCAGACGATCGACTCGCTGAAGCCGTTCGTTCTCGAGGAAACGTACGAAGTCCTCGAGGCAATCGACGCGCATGATCACTCCGCCCTCTGCGAGGAACTGGGCGACTTCGTGTTCGAGGCGGTCTTCCTCGCGCAACTCGAAGGCGAGGCGGGACACTTCACCATCGCCGATTCCTTGAAGAGCATCGCCGACAAACTGGTGCGGCGTCACCCGCACGTGTTCGCCAGGGAGACGGGTGAAGCGGCGTTGGACTCGGCGGGACAGGTGCGGACGCGGTGGGAGGAGATCAAGGCGCAGGAACGCGGCGGCAGCGCGAAGCCGACGACCCTGCTGAGCGGGATCGCCCATGCGCTCCCTGCCCTGCTCCGCGCGTACCACATCGGCACGCGCGCGGCGTCCGTCGGCTTTGAGTGGAGCACGACCCGCGACGTCATTGCCAAGATCCAGGAAGAAGTCGACGAACTGCGCGAGGTCGTCGAGGCGCCGGGCATCGTCGATCAGGCTCGGGCGGAGGAAGAAATGGGCGACCTGCTCTTCTCCATCGCGCAGCTCTCGCGCCGCCTGGGTATCGAGCCCGAAACCGCGCTGCGGAAGGCAGACGACAAATTCACGAAGCGCTTCGGGAAGCTGGAACAGTCGGTCGCCAGCTCGGGGCGAGCGATGAAGGAGATGACGTTGGATGAATTGGAAGCGGAGTGGCAGAGACTCAAGACTCCGCCTCAGTAGCCATGTCTTTGGCCACGAAGACGCGAAGACACAAAGATCATCAGAGGACGATTCTCTTCAACCCGTCCTTCAACACCGCCACGTTGAAGTTGATCAGCAGCGCGACTCGCAACTTCGACACTTTCAGTTCGCTGATAGCCTGTGCCCAGTGCACCTGGTGGAGGCGCTCGATCGCCTTCAGCTCAAGGACGATCTGACCGCCGACCACCAGATCGAGGCGATGCGTATACAAGCGCTTGCCTCGGTAAACGACTGGAAACGCCTTTTCCCGCTCGAACGGAAGCCCGGCGCTCTCGAGTTCAAACGCGACGGCGCGTTGATAGATCTCCTCGACGAGGCCAGGCCCGAGTTCGCGATGAACCTCAATGCAGCACCCGATCGTGCGCCGGACGAGATGCTCAGTTGACGAATCGAGCGACGACGTGACGTGAAGCATGCGTCCTCCTGTTTTCACTTCATGTCTTCGCGCCTTCGTGGCAAGACAACCAATCGACCGGTGAACGTGCGCGCGCTCAGCGAGCTTCCATCGGTCTCGATCATCACGGCCCCGTCCTGGTCCGTGCGGACGATCTCTGCACCGACGGCTCGGTAGCGGTCCAGCACCTCGGGGACCGGGTGTCCGAAATGATTCGCGCGGCCGGCGCTGACGATGGCGAGCTGAGGATGGAGGGCGGTGAGGAATGGGACCGTGCTCGACGTGAGGCTGCCGTGGTGCGCGATCTTCACGACCCGCAACGGAGCCGGAGGAATGGCGCGCACGATGTCGCGTTCGATGGTCTTGCCGATGTCGCCGGTCAACACGACGGACACGTCGCGCCACCGCAATTCGAGGACCAGCGAGTCGTCGTTGCGGACCTTCTGCCGCTCCCAGTCAGCGGGCGCTGGGTGACGCGCGATCACCTCGACGCCATCCACCTCAATGCGATCCCCGCGATACACATTCGCCCACCGCGCCCCACTCGCCTGCGCCGCCGTCCGCAGCCGCGTCAGCGGCTCGAATCGCGGCACCGGAATCCCTTCCCAGACTTCGCGCGGCCGGAACTCGCGGACGATCGATCGCGCGCCGCTGATGTGATCGGGATCGCCGTGCGTCAGCGCGACGTAGTCGATGCGCGTGAACCCCGCGTCCCGCACCACGGGCGCCACGACCCGGTCACCGATGTCGAACGACGAAGACGCGGAGAGGCCGCCGGCGTCGACGAGCATCGTCGATCCCGCCGGGAACACGATGAACGCGGAGTCGCCCTGGCCAACGTCCAGAAACGTGACATGCAGTCGTCTGTCGCCGCGGCGCGCGACGAGCGTGTGCGGATCGACGAGGATCCACAAGGCCGCACCCCCGGCAACCAGGGCCGACACCGGCGCGATCGCTCCGCGGATTCCTCGCGCGATCCGCGGGATCACGTGGTGCGCGATGCAGATCCAGCAGACCGTTGCCGCGATGTAATACAGCCCAACGGCGATCCACGGCGGCGGCGCGATCCGATACGTCAGCGCCGGTGCAAACCGCACCAGATCCGCGGACGCGACGAGGCCAGCGGCGCCCAGATGCGCGACCCATCCCACAGCAGCCGCGCCCATTCGTGACGCCATCGCCAGCGGCACCACGGCCATTCCCGCGATCTGGGCCACACCCATCAACGGAATCGCGACGAAATTCAACGCGAGCCCGGCGAACGTCACGCGCGAAAAGATCAGCGCGCCGACCGGAAACAGCAGCGCCTCGGCGGCGGCGGAGGCGATGAACATCGGGAACAGGTGACGACGAAGTACAACGATCAACGCAGAACTCGCTGAACGCGCAGACAAACGATTTGGCTCTGCGATTTCTGAGGGTTCCGCGTTGATCGTCGTCATGACCGGCACGACGATGAGAATCGCCAGCGTTGCGCCGAACGTCAGGACGAACGCGGGATCGGCCACGCTCAGCGGATCGCCGGCCACCATGATCGCCGCGACGAGCGCCAGGGCGTTGAGCGGTCGACTGCGATGATCGGCGGCGCGCGCGCCGAAATATATGATCGCCATCAGCGTCGCGCGATCGACCGATGCGCCGTTACCCACAAACGCGGCGTATCCGGCAAGCGCGACGATCGACGCGATCATCGCCGTCCGGCCGAGCCACCCCGCCAGCCGGAACCCGCCGATCAGGAGCCCCGCGAGAATCGCGATGTTGCCGCCGGAAATGGCGATGACGTGGTACGTCCCGGCTTCCTGCAACCGGCGTTGCACGTCGGTGTCCAGCCCCGCGCGATCGCCGATGACGATCGCCGCGACGATCGCACCCGACTGCGTGCTCCAGCGCCCCACGTGTTCCGCGATCGCGCGGCGGGCGTACGCGCGCGCACCGGCCATCGCCTCTTCGAACCAGCTTCCGGGCGCCAGCACCTCAACCAGCGCGCCGCTCTTCACCGTCCCCACGAGCCTCGTGCCGCGTCGCGCCAGCGCGCGCTCGTGGTCGGGCACACCGGGGTCGAGATACCGCGACGGCCGGTGGAGCGTGACCGGCAGCCGCACCCGCCGCCCAGCGCGCCAGTCGTTGATTCGATCCGCGGCGAGCGAACCCGTGACCGTGACGACGATACCGCCTGATACGGGTCGCTCGGCTAAGGCCTTCGCGCGACGGTCATCCGCTACTCCGCCAACCCCGCCTCCTCGCCCTACCAGCCCGTCCACCTGCAGGCTGAGCGAGACGCCGGACGCGCCAGGCGACGCATCGCTCCGCAGCACACCCTCCACCGTCGCGGCCGCCTCCTCATCCTCGGGCAGCCTTCGCCCCTCCGCGTCCGCCTGCGCGCGTTCGGCGCGCGCAAGTTCTTCAAACGCGCTCCACAACGTCGGCCGCCATGCGCGCTGCCACGCATCGGTCGCGAGGATGGCGCCGCCCGTGAAGAAGCCAGCGACCACGACGGCCGCCAGCACGCGCGCGCCGGCAAGGCGCCAGGCCCACACCGACACCGCGCCGCAGACGATCAGAAAAATGTAGCTTGGAGGATAAGGAAGGTCAGGAACGAGAAGGCCGAATGCCGCACCGGCGAGGAGACCGACGGCGGGGATCGCAGCGACGGTGCGCATGCGATCCGCGATGCAAGATTGCGGACAGCGTTGGCCACGAAGACACGATGGCACGAAGACGTTCTATCTAAAGTGGTTTCGTGCCTTCGTGTCTTCGTGGCAACGGTCCCGTATTGAAGAATCTGCGCCGCGACTAGACCTTCTCGGTTGAAATCCCTGCGTAGTAGTCCTGCAGCGCGCGGACGCCGAGGCCCTGCTCGCGGATCGCCTTGATTGCGCTGACCGCGGCGGCGGCGCCGGTCAGTGTGGTGATGCACGGCACCTGGTGCATCATCGCGGCACGACGAACGGTGCGGTCGTCGAAGAACGACTCGCGGCCGAGCGGTGTGTTGACCACGAGGTCCACCTTCTTGTTCACGATCTCGTCGGCGATGTTCGGCCGCCCCTCGTTCACCTTGTAGACCACGTCGACCTCGAGGCCGTAGGCGCGCAGGTACGCCGCAGTCCCGCGCGTGGCGATCAGATGGAACCCGAGTTCAGCCAGGTCGCGCGCGATCGGCAGCAGGTTCGCCTTGTCGTCGTTGTTCACACTGACAAACGCCGTACCCCGCTCGGGCAACCGCTGCCCGACCGCCAGTTGCGCTTTCGCGAACGCGACGCCGAAGTTGGTCGACCCACCCATCACCTCGCCCGTGGACTTCATTTCCGGCCCGAGAATCGTGTCCACACCTGGGAAACGCACGAACGGAAACACCGGGCTCTTCACGAACACGCCGGCCACCTGGATGTCTTCGGTGAGTCCGAGTTCGGCCAGCGTCCGTCCGGCCATCACCTTCGCGGCGATCTTCGCCAGCGACACACCCGCGGCCTTCGACAGATACGGCACGGTGCGCGACGCCCGGGGATTCACCTCGAGCACATACACCACATCGTCCTTGATGGCGTACTGGACGTTCATCAGACCGACGACTTTCAGCGCACGCGCCACGCGGCGCGTGTAGTCGCGAATCGTCGCGAGGTGACGCTCCGGGCAGATGAAGGGCGGCACCACGCAGGAGCTGTCGCCCGAGTGGATGCCCGCCTCCTCGATGTGCTCCATGATGCCGCCGATGATTACGGCGCCCGTCGCATCCGCAATCGCATCCACGTCGAACTCGAACGCGTCCTCGAGAAACTTGTCGACGAGCACCGGATGTTCCGGCGCCGCATCGACCGCGTGGGTCATGTAGCGATCGAGCGTGTTCACGTCGTAGACGATGGCCATGCCGCGGCCCCCGAGCACGTACGATGGCCGCACGACCACCGGGAACCCAATCGACGCCGCCACCTCACGCGCTTCGGCCCGCGAGGTCGCCGTACCGCTGGCCGGCTGCGTGATCTGCATGCTCTCGAGCAGCGCGGAGAAGCGCTTGCGATCCTCCGCCAGGTCGATTGAATCCGGCGACGTGCCGAGAATGCGGACGCCCGCCTCCTGAAGCGCCAGCGCGAGCTTGAGCGGCGTCTGACCGCCGAACTGCACGAGACACGACACCTCACCGCCGGCGGATCGCTCGGTCGCGATCACCGCCATCACGTCTTCAAACGTGAGCGGCTGGAAATACAACCGGTCGGCGGTGTCGTAGTCGGTCGACACCGTCTCCGGGTTGCAGTTGATCATGATCGTCTCGAGTCCTTCTTCTTTCAGCGCGAAGGACGCGTGGCAGCAGCAGTAGTCGAACTCGATGCCTTGCCCGATGCGGTTCGGCCCGCTGCCGAGAATCACCACCTTGTCGCGGCTGTTGGGGTTCGACTCGCACACCTGCTCGTACGAGCTGTACATGTAGGGGGTGAACGACTCGAACTCGGCGGCGCACGTGTCGACGCGCTTGTAGATCGGCTTCAGCCCCTGGCTCTCGCGCTTCTCGCGGACGGCGGACTCCTTCGCGTCCACGGCGAGCGCAATTTCCTGGTCGCCAAACCCGGCGCGCTTCAGCTTGCGCATCTCGGCCGCGTCGATACCGCCCAGCGTGTGCGACTTCGCGGTTTCCCGCATCGCCGCGATCTCGATGAACTGGCGCAGGAACCACGGGTCGATCTTGGTGATGTCGTGCAACTGCTCGGACGTCCAGCCGCGGCCAATCGCGCGGAACAAATCCCACATGCGCCGGTCCGTCGGAATCGCCAGCCGCTTGCGCAGCGCGGCATCGTCTTCCTCGTCCACGCTGGTCGGCGCGAACATCAGGCCGCTGCGACCGAGTTCCAGCGACCGCACCCCCTTCATGAACGCTTCCTTGAAGGTGCGGCCGATCGCCATCGCCTCGCCCACCGATTTCATCTGCGTCGTCAACGTGCGATCCGCCTGCGGGAACTTCTCGAAGTTCCAGCGCGGGATCTTGACCACGACGTAGTCGATGGTGGGCTCGAAGGACGCGGGCGTCAGGCGGGTGATGTCGTTCTTGATCTCGTCGAGGTGATAGCCGAGCGCGAGCTTCGCGGCGATCTTGGCTATGGGAAAACCCGTCGCCTTGGACGCCAGCGCCGACGACCGCGAGACGCGCGGGTTCATCTCGATGACGGTCATCCGGCCGTTCGCCGGGTTCACCGCGAACTGAATGTTCGATCCGCCGGTCTCGACGCCGACGCGGCGGATGATGCGGCGCGCCGCATCGCGCATCCGCTGATATTCCTTGTCGCTGAGCGTCAGGATCGGCGCGACCGTGATGCTGTCGCCCGTATGCACGCCCATCGGATCGATGTTTTCGATCGAGCAGATGACCACGAAGTTGTCGGCGCAGTCGCGCATCACTTCGAGCTCGTACTCTTTCCAGCCGATCACTGATTCCTCGACGAGGATCTCGTGCACCGGGCTGAGCTCGATGCCGCGCTCCGCCAGATCCCGGAGCTCGTCGATGTTGTAGGCGATGCCGCCGCCGACGCCGCCCATGGTGAACGACGGGCGAATCACCAGCGGAAAACCGAGCGTCTTGGCGAGCCCAACCGCTTCGGGCAGCGTGCGCGCGATGCCGCTCTGCGGGACGTCGAGGCCAATCTCGCGCATCGCGTCCTTGAACAGCTGCCGGTCCTCGGCAACTTTGATCGCCTGCACCGACGCGCCAATCAACTCCACGTTGAACTTGTCGAGCGTGCCGGCGGCGGCCAGATCCATCGCCAGGTTCAACGCCGTCTGTCCGCCGACGGTCGGCAGTAGCGCGTCCGGCCGCTCGCGCTCGATGATCTTGGCGAGAATTTCCGGCGTCAGCGGCTCGACGTACGTGCGGTCGGCCAGCTCCGGGTCGGTCATGATCGTCGCCGGGTTGCTGTTGACGAGGATCACCTCGAGGCCTTCCGCGCGCAGCGCCTTGCACGCCTGGCTGCCGGAGTAATCGAACTCGCACGCCTGACCGATAACGATCGGGCCGGAGCCGATGACGAGAATGCGTTTCAGATCTGTGCGGCGTGGCATGGTGTAGGGCTCAAGGCTAAAGGGCTTAGGGCTAACCGCGCGTTTCGATCAGCTCGAGAAAATCGTCGAAGAGATAGTCGGCGTCGTGCGGGCCCGGCGACGCCTCGGGATGGTACTGCACGCAGAACACCGGGTGCGTCTTGTGCCGCAGGCCTTCGATCGTGCCGTCGTACAGATTCACGTGCGTCACTTCGACATCGTCGGACAATGACGCCGGGTCAACCGCGAAGCCGTGGTTCTGCGACGTGATCTCCACCTTGCCGGTCGACAGATTCTTCACCGGGTGGTTCGCGCCGCGATGGCCGAACTTCAGCTTGAACGTGCTGCCGCCCATCGCGAGGCCGAGGACCTGGAGTCCGAGGCAGATCCCGAACATCGGCACGTCGGAGGCGACGAGGGTCTTGGCGTTGGCAATGGCGTAGGTCAGCGGCGCGGGATCGCCGGGACCATTGCTCAGGAAAATGCCGTCCGGTTTCATCGCGAGCAGTTCCGACGCCGGCGCGGTCGCCGGAAAGACCCGCACGTCGAAGCCATGCGCGCTGAGCCGGCGGAGGATGTTCCACTTCAGGCCGAAGTCGTACGCGGCGATCTTCAACCGCTTCTTCGGCAAACGGTCTGGCGCAACGCCGAACGCGCCGAGGTCTTCCGCCGGCCAGTCGAACGCATGCTCCGTCGTCACGCCGCGGACCAGGTCGGATCCCTCCATCTGCGGAATCGAACGGGCGCGCTCGACCAGCGCGGCCGGATCGAGCTGCGCGCCGGTCGCGATCACGCCGCGCATCACCCCGCCCGAACGCAATTGCCGCGTGAGCGCGCGCGTATCGATGTCGGAGATGGCGACGATCCGGTTGGCGACGAGGTACTCGCGCAGTGTCATGTCCGAGCGCCAGTTACTGGCCACGGGCGACTCGTCGCGGATGACGAACCCCGCCACATGCGGTGAGCGCGACTCGACGTCCTCGGCGGAGATGCCGTAGTTGCCGATTTCGGGACAGGTCATCGTGACGATCTGTCCGGAGTACGACGGATCGGTGAGCACTTCCTGGTAGCCTGTCATGCTGGTGTTGAACACCACCTCGCCGCGCGCTTCACCAATCGCGCCCGCCGCAGCGCCGCGAAACCATGTGCCGTCTTCCAGTGCCAGAATCGCTTCCATGTGCCTCTGTTGTTCCTTCTTATCGTTCCAGGGACGCCGTCACCCGATTCGGTTCGCCCGCAACGACGCGGACGGAGGCGGACCAGCTGCGATACCCGTCGTGCTCGAGGCGCACCGCGTGCGTACCTGCCTGCACCGCCGCCAGTAACGTCGGCGTCGTGCCCACCAGTTTGCCGTCCATGTAGACCATCGCGCCGGCCGGCCGCGACTCGAACGCCACGGCGCCCGTCGATCGCGCGGCAGGCGCCGCCGGGGCCGGCGCCGTTCGTCCCGCCACCCGCTGCTTTGCCAGCGGCACCATGATCGCCTGCGACACACGCGACGCGGTGATGACGATGCGGCGCTCTTCGGGCGCGTAACCATCGCGCGTGATCGTCACGCGGTGTGCACCGCGGGCGAGATCGCGCACGGTGACCGGCGTGCGGCCGTGCTCGCGACCGTCGACAGACACACGTGCGCCGGCCGGCCGTGTGCGAACCA
>JAYVMG010000250.1:0-3956 GCA_043759095.1 Acidobacteriota bacterium
GTCGTGACGTTGGGGACGAACACGAGATCGTCAGGTTTCGATCCGAGAAACGCCGCGACAGGTTCGATCGCCTCGCGAAGCCTCGACTGCCGGCGCCACGGCGCTGGCTGCTGTCCGTTCAATTCGCGGAGTATGAACCGGGAGGGCTGACGCTCGATCTCGTCGCGCAGCGCCTGCTGTTTCTGAAGCACGCGCCGGGGCGGCGCGCCTACGGTTCCGTGATTGAGGTAGGTGTACTCAGGATCGAGGAGCCAGTGCGAGAGCATCGCGCGGCCGAAGGTCGGCACGCGGTTACTCGCAGTCCTCGGCGAGTTCGAGCGCCATCGCATGCGAGTCGACGACGCTGGGCGCCGTGCGGATGGCGCGTTGGATCTTCACCGCCCGCGCCTCGTCATAGATGCGCTCGGGAACCCGCTGGATGTCCCACACGAGGCCGACCGCGGCCATCGCGCGAATCGTGTACCACGTGAGGTCGTACTCCCACCAGTAGAAGCCGTTTCGCGCGGCACGCTGATACCGGTGGTGGTTGTTGTGCCACCCCTCGCCGGCAGCGAAAAACGCGGTGAACGGGTTATTGCGCGACTCGTCGACGGTTTCGAACCGCCGCGATCCGAACATGTGGTTCACGGTGTTGATCGCGAACGTCGCGTGCGCCAGCGTCATCGTCGGCAGGCAGAATCCGTAGACGAGCCACGGCCAGCCGCCGGCCAGGTACATCGCGACGGCCAGCATGACGGGCGGGAGAAAGAAGTACCGCTCCAGGAACGCGAGTTCCGGCTCCTTCGAGAAGTCACGGATCACCGGATTACTGGGTTCCACCTGGTCGTACTTCGTGTCGTGCAGGAACCAGCCGATGTGCGCGTAGTAGAAACCGCTGACCATCGGGCTGTGCGGATCGCCATCGCGGTCGGCGTACTTGTGATGGTTCACGTGGTGGCCGGCCCACCAGAGCGGACCCTTCTGCATGGCGGCGGTGCCGACGAACGCCCACACGAAACGCGCCACGCGATTCATCTTGAATGCGCGGTGCGCGAGATACCGGTGGAACAGCAGCGTCAGCCCGATGGCGCGCAGAAAATGTGACACGGCCCATAGCCCAACCAGCGGCCATCGGAACGGGACCGTGAAGACCAGTAACGCCGACGTCTGGACGAGCCAGAACACCGTGATCTGCAGAATGTTGGGAATCACTGATCAGATCTCTCGAAGTGCACGGGCGACAGGGATACGGGCCGCGCGGATCGCGGGGAGCAGGCCGCCGACCGCTCCCATCACTGCGGAAAAAATCAAGCCGTTCAGGAGCAGTCCAGGCGTAATCCGGAACTTGAACGCCAGCTCGCTGAAGCTCGTCATGTTCATCGCGCCGGTGGACAACCCATGCACCGGCAGGGCGAGGACGCAGCCGATCACGCCGCCGATAACGGCCAGCGCCATCGACTCGGCCAGGAACGCCGACACGATGCGCAGGCGGGAAAACCCGAGCGCCCGCAACGTACCGATTTCGCGGGTCCGATACGCGACCGCCGCATACATCGTGTTCATCGCGCCGAAGACCGCGCCGATCGACAGGATCGCCGTCACGAAGGTGGCAAACACGCGGATCAGCGTGCCGGTCGTCTGCGACTGGCCCTGGTAGTAGTCGCGCTCCGGGTAGGCCTTGAGATCGAGCCGCGGGTCGGCGGCAATGGCCGCCGCGAACGATTCGAACGCCGAGGGGTCGGTCAGCTTCACCGTCGTCGACTGGTAGCCGGCGCGCTGGAACGCCGGCATCATCAGATCGACGTCGCCCCACACCTCCGACTCGAACGACGCGTCCTCGTCCGTGAAGACGCCGGTGACCTTCCAGGTCGAGCCGCCGAACTTCACGTCGCTGCCCATCGTGAGTCCCTTGAAGCGGATCGTCGCCTGCTTGCCGACATTGATCTCGCGGGTGCCCGGCGTGAATCGCCGGCCCTCGACAAACATCAGCGTATTGCGGATCTCAAAGGCGAGCGGCCCGACGCCGCGCGCCGGGACATTGGCCGGCTGGTTGTCGGACACGCGCGGCAGGGCGATGATGACGACCAGCTCGGGCGACGCCATCGGGTGGCCATCGGCGCCCCGTGCGATTTGCGGCAGCGCCTGGATCAGCGGGAGTTGCGGACGCATCACCGCGCTCACCGTCTCCGACGTCGCGCCCTTGCGCAGCAGGATGGCGTTCTCATTCGAGCCGCTGGCAACCAGGGCGCCGTTGAAGCCCTGGGCAATCGCCATCGTCATCACGAAGACGGCGACCACCATCGCGATGCCCATCGCGGTCATCGCGGCCGTTCCCTTGCGCACGATCATCGAGCGCAGGTTGTAACTGGCGATCAGACCCATAGTGTTGTTTTCCCGCGGAGATCGCAAAGATGTATCTTCTTCATGCAACGCGCCGTAACGCGTCGACGATCTTCAGCCGCGAGGCCATCGTGGCCGGAATGACCGACGCCAGCAACCCGATGAGCGCGCTCAGGCCAAGGCCAACCGCGACGTTACCGTTGGTCACGCCGAAGGCTGGGATGAAGCCGCCGGTGAGGCCGAGCGCTTCGCCGTTGACGATCAGACGCGAAAGCGCTGCGCCAGCCGCGCCGCCGGCGATCGAGACGATCAGTCCTTCGCCGACCACGAGGACGAAGATCGTTGCCGCGGGGAATCCAAGCGTCCGCATCACCGCGATTTCCGTCGTCCGCTCGCGGACCGACATCGCCATCGTGTTGCCGGCGACGAAGAGCGTCGTGATCACCACGGCCAGCGCAACGCTGCCAAGCAGCAGATTCAGGTTGCCGAGCATGGACGCGAACGACGCCGAAAACGCCTGCTCCGTCTGGGTCTTGGTTTCGTTCGGCGAGTTGGCAAACTTCGCGTCGATCTGGGAGGCGACCTGCGTCGCGCGATCGGGGTTGCTGATCTTCGTGACGAACCAGCCGATCTGCCCTTTCGGCGTCGAGCGCTCGTCGGCGTACTTCCAATGGAACATCATCGACTGATTGTCGACCGCCGCGCCGTTCGCCTTGTAGACGCCGCGGATGGTGAAGTCGAAATCGCGGGATCCGTACACCGGGATGCCCACCTGCAGGGCGATCCGATCGCCGACCTTGAAACCGTATTTCTTCGCCAAACCGTCGCCGACGATGCAACCGGTGCGATCGTCGAGGAACGCCTGGCGCTCTTCGGGGGTCAGGACGACCTCGGGATACATCCGCAGGTAGCTCTCGGGCTCGATCGCGAACTGACCGAAGAAATTCTTCGGGTCCTTGTAGATGCCGCCGAACCAGTTCGCCCAGGTGATGTCCTGCACATCCGGGGTGCCTTTGATCAGCTCAGTGTGAGATGAGGGCATGCTGAAAATCAACGACGTCGAGCGGATGGTGACGAGCCGCGTCGACGAACTCGCCGCGGAGACGGCATCGAAGCCGTCGAGCACCGCGCGTAGCGCCGAGAACAGGAACACCGCAAGGGCCACGCTGATCATCGTCAACGCGGTGCGACGCTTGCTGCGGCGCGCACTTTTCAGAACCAGGCTCACGAATTTCATGCTGTGTCCCCCACCTGCCGGACCCGCCCCACCCGCCCTATCGTTGGACGACCTGCTCGACCAGTGTCCCCTTTTCGAGGTGCAGCAGGTGCGAGGCGCGCTCCGCCGCGTGCGGGTCGTGCGTGACCATCACGATCGTCTTCTTGAATTCCTCGTTGAGCCGCTGCAGCAGCGTCAGCACTTCGCTGGCGGACTTGGCGTCGAGGTCGCCCGTCGGTTCGTCAGCCAGCAGCAGCGTCGGATCGGTGACAATCGCGCGCGCGATCGCGACGCGCTGCTCCTGTCCGCCCGACAGCTGACGGGGATAGTGCTTGTCCCGGTCGGAGAGGCCGACGATGCCGAGCGCCGTCATGACGTGATCGCGGCGCTGCGCCTTGGTGAGGCTCGTCAGCAGCAGGGG
>JAYVMG010000251.1:0-10542 GCA_043759095.1 Acidobacteriota bacterium
AATCGCGCGATGGCGGGGCCGACGGCGCCGCCGGACGGCCTGTTTCTGGTGCGCGTCGAGTACCCTGACGCGCTTGCGGCTGGATCCTAAGACCTTGTACACTCGCCGTTTACTCACGAAGGAACCGTAATGTCGCTTGAGCAGCTCCTGGCGTCGATTCCGCCGGGATCGCATGACGAGGCGCTGGCGCGGCAGGTCAACTTCGAGCAGTTGCCTGCGCACGTCGCGATCATCATGGATGGCAACGGGCGATGGGCGGCGCAGCGGCATCTGCCGCGCGTCGAAGGTCATCGCGCCGGCATCGATTCGGTCCGCGACGTCGTCGAGACGTCGGCGCGGCTCGGCATTGACGTGCTCACGCTCTATGCGTTTTCGGTGGAGAACTGGAAGCGTCCGCGCGCGGAAGTCAACACGCTGATGATGCTGCTGAAGCGGTACATCCGCCTCGAGCTCAGCACCCTCCTGAAGAACAATATCCAGTTTCGCGTCATCGGCCGATCCGAGGAGCTCTCGCCCGATGTGCGGCACGAGCTCGAGATCGGCATCCGGCAGACCGAGACGAACACCGGGATGCAGTTCAACATCGCGCTGAACTACGGCGGGCGCGCCGAGATCGTGGACGCCGCGCGGCGCGCGATGGCGGCGGGGGTGGCGCCAGAGGATCTCGACGAACGGCGCTTCAGCGAGTTCCTCTACACCGCCGGCCAGCCGGATCCCGATCTGCTGATCCGCACCAGCGGCGAAATGCGCGTCAGCAATTTTCTCCTCTGGCAGATCGCGTACGCGGAAATTTGGGTCACCGAAACACTGTGGCCGGACTTCCGTCGCCGCGACCTGCTCGAAGCCGTCGCCGCCTACCAGAAGCGTGACCGCCGGTACGGCGGCATCAAGCCGTCGCCCGTCGCGCTCGGCGCCAAGTGAAATCCGCAATCGAGTCCGCAATCCACAATCCACAATCCGCAATACGGCGTGGGTCGCGTCGGTGACCCGCGTTCTGAGCGGCGCTGTCCTCCTTATCATCGCCGTCGGCGTGGTGTGGTTCGCCCATCCGCTCCTGTTTCTCGTCGTCGCGGAAGTGCTGCTCGTGCTCGCGTTCGTCGAGTACGCGCGGCTGGCGGCTGCGGGCGGGCTGACGATTCCCATCGTCCCGTCCTGCATCGCGACGATGCTGGTGAGCGTGGCGATTGGAGCGACGCGGTGGCACGGCGACCGCCTCCTGGGCGCCGGCGCCGGGATCGACGCCGTGCTGATGTCGGCGTTCGTCGTTCTCGCGGCGCTGACGCTGCCGGCGTGGACGGGTGGAAAGGACGCGCTGGGGAGCGCCGCCGCGGCGCTGTTTCCGTTGTTCTATCTGGGCCTGCCGATCGGCGCGATGCTCGCGCTCCGGACGCTGCCGGGACGCGAGGCGTTGTTCCTGCTGATGCTGACCGTGATGGTCAGCGACACGGCGCAGTACTACTCGGGCCGCGCGTTCGGGAAGCGTCTGCTGGCGCCGGCAATCAGCCCGAAGAAAACCATCGAAGGAGCCGTCGGCGGGTTCGTGGTCGGTACGGCGTTCTTCACCGCGCTCGGCGCGTGGTGGCTGCCGTCGATGCCGATCGGACTGCGTGTCGGTCTGGGCCTGGCGCTAGTGGCGCTGGGTATCGCCGGCGACCTGTTCGAATCGATGCTGAAACGCAGCGCCGGTGTGAAGGATAGCTCCGCGCTGATTCCCGGACACGGCGGCGTCCTCGATCGAATTGACGCGTTGCTCTTCGCGGCGCCGGTGTACTACATCGTGTTGAAGTACGTATGAGAGTTCTCCGCCACGCTCTCCACCACGGAGGACACCGAGAAAACATCCGAGATCTCTACGGGCGTGATGCTCTGTGTCCCCCGCGTCCTCTGTGGTGGAGAGGTTGCGTCTCGTCTTGGTGGCGAGTGTGTCGGTAATGAAACGCATCGCCATCCTCGGATCCACCGGCTCCATCGGCCAGAGCGCGCTCGCTGTCGTCGACGCGCACGCCGATCGGCTGCAGGTGGTCGGTCTGGCGGCCGGCGAGAACGCCGAGCTCCTCGCCGCGCAAATCGCGCGGTACCGTCCGCGCATAGCGGCGATGTCGACGGGAGAGGCGATTGACCGCCTGAAGCAGACCGGGTCCATGGGGGCCGTGACGATCGCCGGCAGCGGACGCGACGGCCTCGTCGCGGTCGCCTCGCATCCTGATGTCGATGTCGTGTTGTGCGCGTCGAGCGGCACTGAGGCGCTCGAGGCCGTGCTGGCCGCGATCGAACACCGCAAGACCATTGCACTGGCGAACAAGGAAGTGCTGGTGATGGCCGGCGGTATCGTCACGGAGGCCGCGGCGCTCTATGGCGTACTGATTCTGCCGGTGGACAGCGAGCACAACGCGATTCATCAGTGCCTGCACGGCCGCCCTCGTTCGGAGGTGCGGCGCCTGATCCTGACCGCGTCGGGCGGACCCTTTCGTGGCCGCTCCGCGTCTGATCTCACAGCGGTGTCGGCGGACGAAGCCCTGAAGCATCCGACGTGGCGGATGGGCCGGAAGATCACGATCGACTCGGCGACGCTGATGAACAAAGGGCTCGAGGTGATCGAGGCCCATTGGCTGTTCGGCGTCGCCGGCGATCAGATTGACGTCGTCATTCATCCGCAGTCGGTGGTGCATTCGATGGTCGAACTGACCGACGGTTCGATCATCGCGCAGCTCGGCGTCACCGACATGCGGATGCCGATTCAGTACGCGTTTTCGTATCCCGACCGGTGGGCGGGTCCGTTGCCGCCGCTCGACCTGGCGAAAGCCGGTCGCCTGGATTTCGACGTACCCGACACCGAGGCGTTTCCGTGTCTGCGGCTGGCGTATCGCGCGCTCCAGGCCGAGCGCAGCCTTCCTGTTGTGCTGAATGCGGCCAACGAGATTGCGGTCGCGCTGTTTCTCGACGGCAGGCTCGGGTTCACGTCGATTCCCCGAGTGATCGAGCAGACGATGGCGGCGCACGCGCCGGCCGAGGTGGGCACGCTGGCCGCCGTTCGTGCGGTTGACCTGTGGGCACGCGAACATGCTCGCGAGATTGCCCGCGAGTTAGAATTGAAGGCGTGAGGTTATTGGCGTGACGACACTTCTGGCGTTTGTGTTCGTGCTGGGCGTTCTCGTATTCGTGCATGAGCTCGGTCATTTTCTTGCCGCCAAGCGCGTCGGCATCCGCGTCCTGAAATTCCAGCTGGGCTTCAATCCGACGATCGTCAGCTTCAGGCGCGGCGACACCGAGTACGGCATCGGCGCGTTGCCGCTTGGCGGCTACGTGAAAATGGCCGGCGAGAATCCCGAAGACATCGAGCACGACGAACAGGGACGCGTGGTCACGCACGCGGACGAATTCCTGTCCAAGTCGAAATGGGAGCGCTTTCAGGTCCTGATCATGGGACCGGTCATGAACATCCTGCTCGCGCTGATCCTGACGGCCGTCGTGCTCTACCAGGGCGTCGAGAAGGGCTCGTACGAAGATCAGCCGGTCGTGGTCGGCGTGGTCGCTGCGGGATCGCCGGCGTCAACTGCCGGCATCGCGCCTGGCGACCGCATCGTGTCGGTGGCGGGCCGCGGCGTGGACACGTGGGAACAGTTCCTGATGGCGGTCGGCCCGAAAGCCAACCGCGAGATCTCGATTGGGCTGCTGCGCAACGGCCTGGAGCAGACCCGCAAGGTGACGCCAACCGTGATCGGCCAGAGCCGGTTCGAGTTCGGCGACATCGGCGTGCTTCCCAACGTGCATCCGCATGTGGGGCTGGTGTCGTCGGGCAGCGCCGCGGAGAAAGCCGGGCTGCACATCGGTGACGTCGTCCTGGCGGTCAACGGCCAGCCGATCACGTTTTCCTATCAGCTGAAAGCCGCCATCGCGAAGCATCCCGAAGAATTGCTCTCGCTGATGATTCTGCGCGCGGGCCAGCCGCAGACGATTCAAGCGACGCCGGCGAAGAACGGCGCCGAAGGGTTGCTGGGCATTCAGATCGGCGACGATACGGTGAAGAACAAGCCGGGCTTCGGCCAGGCGATGACCCTCAGCGTCCAGAAGAACATCGAGTTCTCGCGGCAGATCTTCCAGACGTTGTGGGGCCTCGTCACGCGGGAAACGTCGCCGAAGCAGCTGATGGGTCCTGTGGCGATCGCGCAGCTGTCGGGCGAGTCCGCGCAGCTCGGCTGGATTGCGCTCATCACGCTGATGGCGTCGATCAGCTTGAACCTCGGCCTGCTGAATCTGATGCCCATTCCGATCCTCGACGGCGGGCACATCTTCATCATGGCGCTCGAAGGACTGGCGCGCCGCGACTTCAGCGTGCGCGTGAAAGAGAAGTTTCTGCTGACCGGCTTCGTGTTGATCCTGATGTTGATGGTGACGGTGATCTACAACGACCTCACCCGCATCGCCTGGATCGAACGCCTCATGCCGTGGCGATAAACAAAACTCTCAACTCTCAACTCTCAACTTTCAACTTTCAACTCTCAGGCTTCAGTGAGACTTGAGACCTGAGCCTTGAGAGTTGCTACGTCCTGCATAGCGGCGCGCGCGGCGGCAATCGTCTTGTCGATATCGCGCGTCGTGTGAGCCGCGGACAGGAACCACGCTTCGAACTGCGCCGGCGGAGGATACACACCGCGCGCGAGCATGCCGCGGAAGAACGCCGCATAGCGTTCGGTATTCGCGCTCGTCGCCGAGGCGAAATCGCGGACGGGCTGATCGGTGAAGAACGGTGTCAGCAGTGAACCAAACGCATTGACCTGCAGGTCGACGCCGGCGTCGCGCGCCGCATCCGCGAGGCCGGCGGCGAGTCGCGCGCCCAGCGCCGCGAGAGACTTGTACAACGTCGGCGAGAGCTGGTTCAGCGACCACAGACCCGCGGTCATCGCCAGCGGGTTTCCGGAGAGCGTGCCTGCCTGATAGACCGGGCCGGCCGGTGAGACGAGCTCCATCAGATCCGCGCGGCCGCCGTAGGCGCCGACCGGCAGCCCGCCACCGATGATCTTGCCGAGGCACGTCAGGTCCGGTCGCACGCCGCACAGAGACTGCGCGCCGCCCGCCGCCGCGCGAAACCCCGAGATCACCTCGTCGAAAATCAGCAACGTGCCCGCGTTGCGGCAGAGATCGCTGAGCCCGCGCAGGAATCCGTCGGCCGGCGGCACGAGACCCATGTTGCCCGCGATCGGCTCAACGATCACCGCTGCGATCTGATCGCGATGGGCCTCGAAGACGCGCTGCACCGAGTCGAGATCGTTGTACGACGCGACCAGCGTGTCGGCGGATGTGCCGCGCGTCACGCCCGGGCTGGTCGGCGTGCCAAGGGTCAACGCGCCCGATCCGGCTTTCACCAGGAACGGGTCTGCGTGGCCGTGGTAGCACCCTTCGAATTTCAGGATGCGGTCGCGGCCGGTGGCCGCGCGCGCCACGCGCACGGCGCTCATCGCGGCCTCCGTTCCCGAACTGACGAAGCGCACGCGCTCGAGCGACGGCATCAGCTTGCGGACGCGCTCGCCCAACTCGACTTCGAGCGGACTCGGAGCGCCGAAGCTGGTGCCGTTCTTCGCGGCAACGGCGAGCGCGGTCACCAGGCCGCGCGGAGCGTGCCCATGGATGAGCGGGCCCCACGACATGACGTAGTCGATGAACGTGTTGCCGTCGACGTCTTCGATGCGCGAACCCGACGCGCGGCGGATGAACAGCGGCGATGCGCCGACGCTCTTGAATGCGCGCACAGGGCTGTCGACGCCACCTGGCAGAATTCGCTGGGCGCGCGCGAAGAGACGGGAGGAGCGCTTGGTGATCATTGTTAGGGCTTAGGGCTCAGGGCTCGGGGCTACACCGGACGTCAGCGCACCGTGATCGTCGCGAGGTCGCCGATCGCGGCGGAGAGGAATGTCTGCTCGTCTTTGTCGTGCGTGCGGCGTGGCATCACGCGATCGCCCGCGCGGCCTCGCGGGCGTAATACGTGATGATGATGTCTGCGCCGGCGCGGCGGATCGACGTCATCGTTTCGAGCATCGCGCGCGGCTCGTCGATCCATCCGTTGCGCGCCGCGGCTTTCAGCATTGCGTACTCGCCGCTCACGTGGTACGCCGCGGTGGGGAAGTCGAACGCGTCCTTCACCCGCGCGATGACGTCGAGGTACGTCATGGCGGGCTTCACCATGACGATGTCGGCGCCCTCGGCGATGTCGAGTTCCACTTCGCGCAGCGCCTCGGCCGAGTTGGCGGGATCCATCTGGTGCGACCGGCGGTCGCCGAACTGCGGCGCAGACCCGGCGGCATCACGGAACGGCCCGTAGAACGCCGAGCAGTACTTCGCCGCATACGCCATGATCGCGGTGTTCGCGAATCCGCGTTCGTCGAGGGCCTGGCGGATCGCGCCCACGCGGCCGTCCATCATGTCGGACGGCGCCACGATGTCGGCGCCGGCGACTGCGTGCGACACGGCCGCGCGCACGAGCTGCTCCACGCTCGGGTCGTTGGCGATCTCCTGGTCAATCACGATGCCGCAGTGTCCGTGGTCGGTGTACTCGCATAGGCAGACGTCGGTGGCCACCAGCGCGTCCGGCACGGCGCGCTTGATCGCCCGAATCGCCGACTGCACGGGTGCATCCGCATCGTAGGCCAGCGATCCGACGCTGTCTTTGTGATCGGGGATGCCGAAGAGGATGACGCTGTTGATGCCGTCGGCCTTCGCCGCTTCGACTTCCTTCACGGCCTCGTCGACCGAGAGGTTGAACACGCCGGGCATCGACGGCACTTCACGCCGCACGCCTTCGCCCTCGCACACAAACAACGGGAGCATGAACATGTCCGGCGAGAGTCGCGTTTCCCGCACCAGCGCGCGCAGCGCCGGCGTCCGCCGCAGCCGCCGCAGCCGTCGCGTCATCGTCAGGGCCGTGTGGGTCTGTGTGGGATTCATGGCTGCTTCTCGAAATGTTTTGCGATCGCGTCCACGAGCGCCGGGATCGTGTAGTTCGCCGGCTGGATCGTGGTGGTGATGTTGGCCTGTGCCGCGGCTTCGGCGGTGACGGGGCCGATGCACGCGACCACCGTCGACGCCAGCAGATCGACGGCCGGCTCCACGCCGAGCACGCGCACGATGTTACGCACCGCCGACGCGCTCGTGAACGTGACGACGTCGATGCGATGTTCGAGCAGCATGCGGTAGACGTCCGGTTCGCCGTCGCGGTCGGCGTCCACGGCGACCGTGCGGTAGGCCACGACCTCCGTGACGTCGGCGCCCTGCTTCCGCATTTCATCGGCGATCAACTCGCGACCGATGTCCGCGTGCGGCAGCAGGATCTTCAGACCCTTCACGCTGCCCCGATCCGTCAGTGCGCGCAGCAGCGCTTCCGCCCGGTACTCTGGTGGCGTCAGGTCGACCTTCACGCCGTGGTGCGCCAGGCGCTCCGCTGTCGCCGGGCCGACGCCGCAGACCCTGACACCGCCCAGCGCGCGCAGATCGCGCGGTCCGGACAGCAGCCGGTTCATGAACGCATCCACCGCGTTCGCGCTCGAGAACACGATCCAGTCGAACTCGCCCGCGCGGGCGCACGCCTCGTCCATCGGACCGAAGTCGTCGGGCGGCTCGATGCGGATCATCGGCGCCTCGATGGCTTCCGCGCCCATAGCTTCGAGGCGCTCGACAAGATCGACGCCCTGATCTTTCGGCCGCGTCACGAGGATGCGCTTGCCGAAGAGCGGCCGCGTGTCGAACCATCGCAGGTGCTCGCGCAATGCGACGACGCGGCCGACCACGAGCATGCCCGGGCGGCGATCCGCAGACTGCTCGACGGCGTCCGCGATCTCGTTCAGCGTCCCGGCAATCGTGGTCTGCGTCGGCAACGTGCCGTCGTAGATGATCGCCGCAGAATCGTCCAGCGGGCGGCCGTGCGCGAGGAGCGCGCGCAGCATGTCCGGCAACTGCGCCGGACCCGCGTAGCACACCAGCGTGCCGTCGAGGTGCGCCAGGCTCGCCCAGTCGATCGACGCGCGCGCCTTGCCGGCGTCCTCGTGGCCGCGGATGAACGTCACGGTATCGCCACCGCCCGGATAGGTGATCGGGATGCCCGCGTAGCTCGGCACCGCGATACCGGCGGGGATGCCCGGCACGACCTCGAAGCGTACGCCTTGCTCATGGAGGAACAACGCTTCCGTGCCGCCGCGGTCGAACACGAACGGATCGCCCCATTTCAGCCGCGCGACGGTCTTGCCCTCGCGCGCCTTCTCAGCGAGCAGGTAACAGATCGCTTCCTGTTCGAGCGGCTGTGGAGCGGCCACGCCGACGTCGATCTGTTCCGCATCCGGCCGCGCGGCGCGCAGCAGACGCGCCGGCACGAGATGGTCGTACAGCACGACGTCGGCAGACGCCAGGCACTGCAGGCCGCGGACAGTCATGAGTCCGGGGTCGCCCGGTCCCGCGCCGATCAGATACACGATGCTCATACGGTCAAACTCTCAAGTCTCAAGTCTCAAGTCTCAAGTCTCAAGTCTCAAGTCTCAAGTCTCAATCTTCACGCTGTCGTCTCACTCGGGGTCCGCGTCTCGATCGTGAGACTTGAGACTTGAGACTTGAGACGTGCTCTGAATGCGCCTGGCCTCGGCGAGAATGTCGCCCGCACCGTCGGCCATCAGCTGCTCGGCTACTCGCGTGCCGAGCGCCGCCGCCTCGCGCCGCGACGCGCGCGCGTGTCCGCGAATGACGCGGCTGCCGTCGAGCGCCGCCACGACGGCAACGAGGTCGAGCATGTCGCCGTCTGCGAGAGAAGCGAGCGCGCCGATCGGCGTCTGGCATCCGCCGCCCAGCCGCTCGACCAACGCGCGCTCGGCGGTGAGCGCGTCGCCGGCGTCGGCATCGTTGATCAGCGCGACCGCGTCCCGCGCGCGCGCGTCGGCGCTGCGAATTTCGATCGCCACGATGCCCTGGCCTGCCGCTGGCACGCAGGCCGCCGCCGGAATCGAGAGCGAGATGCGCGACGCGAATCCCAGGCGCGTCAGACCGGCCGCCGCCAGCACGATGGCATCATGCGCGCCTTCGTCGAGCTTGCGCAACCGGGTGTCGAGGTTGCCGCGGATTCCCGTGAAACGCGCGCCGGGAAACAGCCGCGACAGCTGCGCGATGCGCCTGACGCTGCCGGTACCGATTGACGGGGAGCTGCCAAGAGCCGTTACAAGATCGTCGACGGTCGTCAGGGCTGAGGGATGAGCCCTTACCGGTAACACCAACGCGTCCAGCGGGTTTTCCCGCGGCAGGACGCCGGCGATCACGAGGCCGTCGGGCAGCACTGCCGACATGTCCTTGCTGCTGTGGACCGCAAGATCGATCTGGCCGCCAAGCAACGCGTCTTCGATTTCCTTGACGAACAGTCCCTTGCCGCCGATTTCCGACAGCGGCCGTTCCTGCAGGCGATCGCCGTCGGTTTTGATGACAATGATCTCGCACGCCGGGCCGCCCGCGGCGGCGATGCGTGCGGCGACCGTCCTGGCCTGCCACAGTGCGAGTTGACTGCCGCGTGTGCCGAGGCGGAGGTCCACGGCTTACCGCTGGCCGCCCGACGGGCGCCTGAACGGCCGCACGCGTCCGGCTTTCCCGTCCACGTCGCCTTCGGTTTGGTCGTTGGCCGGCTGGTCGCTGAGCGCGAAGAGCCGGCGCAGCGCTTCGGCGTACGCGCCCACGGTCTCGGTGTCGCCGATCGCCTTGAGTTGTTCGGTCGGCGTCAGCAGCAGTTTTTCGACGATCAGGTGCGTGACCTCGTCGACGCGGGCGCGCGCCTCGGGCGGCAGCGACGACAGCTTGAAGTCGAGGCGCTCGAGCTCCGCACGCCGGATCGTTTCGAAGCGCTCGCGCAATGCGACGACGGTGGGGATGGCCCCGCGCGAGCGGAACCACGAGCCGAACTTCTCGACTTCTTCGTCGACGATCGCCTCGGCGCGGGCCACTTCACTGGCGCGCCGCGCGAGGTTCTCGCGGACCGTCGCCTGCAGGTCGTCGATGTTGTAGAGGAACACCTGCTCGATTTCGCCGGCGGCGGCTTCGACGTCGCGCGGCATCGCGATGTCGATGATGAACAGCGGCCGGTTGCGCCGCGGGCGCATCACGCTCTCGATGTGCGCCTTGGTCAGGATCGGCGCGGCCGCGCCGGTCGCGCTGATCACGATATCGCTGGCCCCGAGTACGGCGTCGAGTTCGTCCCACGGTGCGGCGCTGGCGCCGCCAATCGCTTCGGCCGTCCTGGCCGCGTGCGCCATCGTCCGGCTGACGATCGTGATGCGCTTCAACGCGTGCGACTTCATGTGCAGCGCGGTGAGCTTGCCCATCTCGCCGGCGCCGATCACGACGACGCTGCGTCCCGCGAGGTCGCCAAAAATCTTCTTCGCCAGCGCCGCCGCGGCAAAACTCACGGACACGGCGCCCGATCCGAGGCCGGTCTCGGTGCGCACGCGCTTGCCGACAGCGAATGACGAATGAAACAGCCGGTTGAGCACCGGGCCCGCGGTCTGCGCTTCGGTGGCGACAGCATGG
>JAYVMG010000252.1:0-3942 GCA_043759095.1 Acidobacteriota bacterium
AGTCCACGTCGGTCGCTTTGGTGCCGACACACGTGCCGATCACCGCGTTGTTGTTGTTCGGGGTCCCATCCACGATGCTCGGGATGTTCGCGGGATCGATCACGATGGCGCCCTGTGCCCTGAGCGCCGCGATGGCGTCGTCCACCACGGCCCGCTGAAACGCCGTGATGCCGCCGCTCGGAGTGGTTCTGCCGGGAAGCGTGATCGGGTCGTAATAGAACGCCCGCGGGATGCCGATGCGCTTGCCGCGCAGGCCGGTCAGCCGAAGGAACCGCTGGTAATCGCGTCCCGGCGGCGGCGCGCAGCGCGTGGTCGCGGCATCATTCGCGTCGGCGCCTTCCATCGCCCCGAGCATGATCGCGGCGTCCGTGACGTTGCGCGTCATCGGACCAGCCGTGTCTTGATCGGCGGTGATGGGAATGATGCCCCACCGGCTGATGCGTCCCACGGTGGGCTTGACGCCGACCAGCATGTTCTGATTCGACGGGCTCAGGATCGAGCCGGAGGTTTCGGTGCCAACACTGGCGGCCCACAAGCTGGCCGCCGTGCCGATGCCGGAACTGGATCCGGCCACGTTCATGACCGGCCGGCCGTCAGTGAACGGAATCCCGAACCCGTCGTTCCCCGCTCGGGGATCGCGTCTCGGATCGTACGGGTTCATGCCCCAGCCGCCGACCGCGCTGTAGTTGCCGGGCATCCCGTTGGTGACCCAGTTGGCCAGCTCGGTCATCACCGTTTTCGCGATGATGACGGCGCCGGCGTTCCTGAGGTTCGTCACGAGCGTCGCATCGTACGGCGGCGTATAGCCGCGGAACGCGAGCGCGCCGCCGCTGGTCGGCATGAACGTCGTATTGATGTTGTCCTTGACGGCGACCGGGATGCCGTGGAGCGGGCCACGATATTTCCCTTGCGCGCGTTCGAGATCCAGCCGCTCGGCCTGCGCGACCGCATCTCGATAGAGACTGATGGTGGGGTTGAGCAGATCCTTGTAGAACGCGATGCGCGCGAACGACTGCAGCACCAGTTCCTTCGACGTCACGCGTCCCCGCTGCATCGCGGTTTGCATGTCGTAGATGCTCGCTTCCACCACGTCAAAGCCTGTCAGTCGCGGAAGCAGTCTGGCGGGGTCCTGTGCGCGCGTGATGATCGTCGACAGCGCGAGGAACAGAGCGACGATCAGTGACAGTTTCCTCATTGATTCCTCCGGGCGGTGCGGTGACGAAACGGGACGCGCAGGATCCTGCGTCAACCGCATGGCGAAGTCAACGAGGCATCGAAGGGGCTGTAGCTGAGCTGATTTTATTCGCCCGCCGTCAAGTCGCCATGGCGTACGCTGATTGTCAGCGCGACATCGCGTTTGCCGCCTTGCGGCTCCCCTGCGCCTCCGTCTGGAACAGCTCGAAGGCCTTGTGCTGTGGATCCTCAGTCACGGCTCGAGCGTGTGGCCGCCGATCGCGATCGCGATCGTCCTGTGGCTCACCTGGCACACACTGCGCGGCATTCACATCCGCGAGGTGCGCGCCCGCGTGATGACGCCCGAAGGTGGCACGGCCGAATGGCGGAGTGCGTTGGTGCCGCGCTATCAACGCCGCAGTGAACGGGTCGATGAAGCGATCCTGAGCGTGTATCTGAGCGGCGCCAATACGCGGCGCATCAAAGGCGCGCTGGCGCCCCTGCTGCGTGGCGGGCCGCTGTCCAAGGACGCGGTGTCGCGGTTGGTGGGCCGGCTCGCTGGAGATTTCGAGACGTGGCGCGGCCGCGATCTCGCCGCCGACCAGATTCAATACCTGATCATGGACGGCTGGTATCCGAAGGTCCGCATTGGCAAGCGGCGGGAGCGTGTGCCGGTCCTGGTCACGCTGGGCGTGCGCGGCGATGGCGAGCGCGTGGTGCTGGATATGCGCCTCGCCGGCGATGAAAGGACTGCCGCCTGGCGCGATGTGATTCGCAGCCTCGTCGATCGCCACATCGGCGCCCCGCGGCTCGCGATGATCGACGGGAGCGCGGGGTTAGCGGCGGCACTGCGCGAGGAGCTCGCGGAGGATTACCGGCGCATGATCTACGCCGAGACCCGAGCGCTTGTCGATCAGGCGCGGGTCCGCTTCACGAAGAAGTGGCGGCTGCGCTGTCCTGCGGTCGTCGAGTGCCTCCAGGAAGCCGGCGATGACCTCTTCACCTTTCTGCGCTTTCCGACGGCGCAATGGAAAGCGCTGCGCACCACGAATGCGCTCGAGCGAATCAACGGGGAATTCCGGCGCCGTACGAAGACCCAGGCCAGCCTCCCGAGCCAGGATGCCGTCCTCTTGCTGCTCTTCGGCTTGCTGCGCAGCGGTCAGGTGAAAATGCGAAAGATCGACGGGTGGCACGAGATGGAGCGCGTGAAACAGGCGGCGTGAACGAGATGCGATCAGAGGCTGGATGATGACGCGCTCAGCTTTTCCACCACTTGACAGACACGACCCCAAGCCGGGGACGGTCACAGTCGCGGGACAGCCCGGAACCGACGTGCCGCCAGGGACACTCAACAGCGTATTGAAACAGGCTGGCCTGAAGAGATAGGAGATTCGCGAATGCGTTACCTAGTCGTGCTCGAACAAGGCCCGACGTCCTTCGGGGCGTATGTGCCCGACCTGCCGGGTTGCGTCGCAGCGGCCGACACTCGCGATGAAGCCTTGCGTCTCATCCGTGAAGCCATCGAGCTTCACATCGAGGATCTCAGGCAGAGTGGGCAACCGGCGCCGCCCCCGTCGTCTACGGGCGAACTGATCGCGGTACACGCCGCCTAACAAGCCCCGCATGCGATAGTGTCCGCCGCAAGGCACGAGAGAACCGGCGAAACGCTGACTCCGGTGCCAAGGGGGCGCTCGATGCGATGAGCGCCTTGGCCGGATCGAAGACAGACTTTCGCAGGTCCGTTGGAGCGGCCCGTAAACAGCGCGTGTTCGGCACGCTCAAGCCGATTGCTTCCGCGCCGTCGTTGAGCACAATCAACGGTGCAGGATCCGCGGCGCTCATATGTGGTTGATCAGCGACGCGATCGAGGCGGCCCCAAACCCGTTGTCGATGTTCACGACCGACACGCCGGACGCGCAGCTGTTGAGCATGCCGAGCAGGGCGGCGATGCCGCCAAAACTGGCGCCGTAGCCGATGCTGGTTGGCACGGCTATGACCGGCGCGCTCACCAGGCCGGCGACGACGCTGGGCAGCGCGCCTTCCATGCCGGCGACAACGATGATGACGCGGGCGGCGGAGAGGCGCTCGCGCTCGCCGAGCAGGCGGTGGAGGCCCGCGACGCCGACGTCGTACAGCCGCGTGACCTCGTTGCCCATCAGTTCCGCGGTCAGCGCCGCCTCTTCCGCAACCGGCAAGTCCGCCGTGCCCGCGGCGGCGACGATGATCGTGCCGTTGCCGGGCGTGACATCCTGTTGGCGCAGCGTGATCAGGCCCGCATCGGCGTGATACGTCGCTGCGGGGACGGTCTCGCGTACCGCGTCGTAGGCCGCCTGCGTGGCGCGCGTCACCAGCAGCGTCGAGCCGCGTTTGACGATTTCCGCAGCGATCGCGGCGATCTGGGCCGGCGTCTTGCCCAAGCCGAGGATCACCTCCGGAAACCCCTGGCGCATGGTCCGATGGTGGTCGACACGGGCAAAGCCCAGATCTTCATACGGTCGCGCGCGGAACGCCTCGAGGAGCTGTTCCTTGGCGGTGGCCGGATCGATTCCACCCCGCGCCACCTGATCGATAAGATCCTGGAGCTGTTTGTTTGACGTCATCAGATACCCAACAGTAATATAAGTGATTGAGTCGGTGGGGGTTCCACCTGTAAATACATGACGCCAGCAGAAACCCTCACGCTCGCCGCCTACTTCTTCGTCCTCATCGTTCTGGCGATCTACGGATGGCACCGGTATTACCTCGTGTATCTCTACATGAGCAACCGGG
>JAYVMG010000253.1:0-3941 GCA_043759095.1 Acidobacteriota bacterium
AGCACATCCTTGTTTTCGGCGTCGCGGAAATACTCAGCCACCGTCAGCGCGGACAGCGCCACGCGCAGGCGCGCGCCTGGCGGCTCCGTCATCTGTCCGTAGACGAGCGCCGCACGCGACTTGCTCGAGTCGTTGACGTCGATGACACCGCTCTCCTGGAACTCGAGCCAGAGGTCGTTGCCTTCGCGCGTGCGTTCGCCGACGCCGCCGAACACCGACACACCACCGTGCTTCAGCGCAATGTTGTGAATCAGCTCCATGATGATGACGGTCTTGCCGACGCCAGCACCACCGAACAGGCCGATCTTGCCGCCTTGCACGTAGGGGCTCGAGCAGGTCGATGACCTTGATGCCGGTCTCGAACATCTTCAGGTCGGTCGATTGCTGTTCCAGTGTTGGCGCAGCGCGGTGAATCGGCCAGCGCTCCTTCGACTGCACCGGACGGTCCGGAAAGTCGACCGGCTCACCAAGCACGTTGAGCACACGGCCGAGCGTCTCGGGGCCAACCGGCACCGAAATCGCCTCGCCGAGGTCGAGCGCTTCCATGCCTCGCTGCATGCCGTCGGTCGGCTTCATCGCGACGGCGCGGACGCGGTTCTCGCCCAGGTGCTGCTCGACTTCGGCGACGACGTCGAGCGCCTCGCGCCCGTCTCTCGCCGGCGCCTGAATGCGCAGCGCGTTGTAAATCGCAGGCAGGTGTCCGGCCTCGAACTCGACGTCCACGACAGGTCCGATGATCTGGACGATGCGGCCGATCTGCTGTTTGGTTGGGGTTGCGGTTGCCATATGTGTTGTGCTCTGAACCCTACAGGGCTTCAGCTCCAGAAACGACTTCGATGATTTCCCTGGTGATCGCTGCCTGGCGCACTTTGTTCATGTAGAGCGTCAGGTCGCCGATCATTTCAGCGCAGTTCTTGGTCGCGGTGTCCATCGCGGTCATCTGCGCAGCGAAGAACGCCGCGTTCGACTCGAGCAGCGCCCGGTACACCTGAACTTCGACGTAGCGCGGCAGCAGTTGATTGAAGATTTCCACCGGCGTCGGTTCGTACAGGTAGTCGATCTGCGCCCGTGGATCGCCGCCGGCAACGACCGGTGCGATACCGGGGTCAGACTTCGTCGAGCCTTGGCTTCCGAAGTCTGACCCCGGCTGAACGTCCGCTCGCGCGATCGGCAGCAACTGATCGACGACGACGCGTTGCGTCATCACGGATCGGAATTCGTTGTAGACCAGCATCACGCGATCGACCTTGCCGCCAAGGAAGGCGTCCATCGCTGTCTGCGCGATCGCCCGCGCATCTTCGTATTTCAGTTTCTGGAAGATGCCGACCTGCTCGAACATCACCTCGAAGCCGCGGCGCCCGAAGAAGTCGCGCCCTTTGCGGCCGACGAGTCCCAACGTGCAGGTCTGCGCGCTCGCGGCCACGAACGCACTGCCGGCCTTGATCACGTTGGTGTTGAAGCTGGCCGCCAGACCCTTGTCGCCGGTGACGATGATGACCAGCGTCCGGCTCTCGGGGCGCGGCTCCCGCGGCGACAGCAGTGGGTGAATGTCGGAGTCCACGCGCGCCGCCACGCTGCCGAGCACGCGCTGCATCTGCATCGCGTACGGCCGGGCGCTGATGATTCGCTCCTGCGCGCGACGCAGCTTCGACGCAGCTACCATTTTCATCGCCTTGGTGATCTGCTGCGTATTCTTGACCGCGCGGATCCGGCGCCGGAGATCGATTAGTGATGGCATGGTTGAAGCTCTCCACCATGGAGGACACTGTGAACCCGGGGAATCAAACCGGTCTTGACTTCAGTGTCCTCGGTGTCCTCTGTGGTGATTAGTTTCACGCTGCAGCGGACTTTCTCGCCAGGAAGTCGGTCGAGAACGCCTTCACGGCGCCGTCGAGCGCGCCCTTCAGTTGATCGTCGAGCTGCTTCTTCTCGCGGATGCCGGTGAGGATCTCCGGATGCCGGCTCTCGAGCGCGCGATAGAACTCGTTCTCGTACGCGCGCACGTCGCCCAGCGCCACAGCGTCCATGTAGCCGTTGGTCGCGGCGTAAATAATCGCCACCTGCCGCTCGACCGCGAGCGGCTCGTACTGCGGCTGCTTCAGAATCTCGACCAGGCGCGCGCCGCGCGTCAACTGCTGCTGTGTGGACTTGTCGAGGTCGCTGCCGAACTGCGCGAACGCTGCGAGCTCCCGGTACTGGGCGAGGGCCAGCCGCAGCGTGCCGGCAACCTGCCGCATCGCCTTGATTTGCGCCGAGCCGCCGACGCGCGAGACCGAGTTGCCGACGTTAATGGCGGGCCGGACGCCCTGGTGGAACAGATCCGACTCCAGGAAGATTTGCCCGTCGGTGATCGAGATGACGTTAGTCGGGATGTACGCCGACAGGTCGCCGGCTTGCGTCTCGATGATCGGCAGCGCCGTCAGCGATCCGCCGCCGAGTTCGTTGTTCAGTTTTGCCGCGCGCTCCAGGAGACGCGAGTGCAGGTAGAAGACGTCGCCCGGGTAGGCTTCGCGGCCCGGCGGTCGGCGGAGCAGGAGCGAAATCTCGCGGTACGACTGCGCGTGCTTCGACAGGTCGTCGTACACCACAAGCCCGTGACGGCCGCTGTCGCGGAAGTATTCTCCAAACGTGCAGGCGGAGAACGGCGCGATGTAGAGCAGCGGCGCCGGGTCGGACGCCGTCGCAGCGACGACGATCGTGTAGCGCATCGCGTCGGCTTCCTCGAGCGTGCGGACGACCTGCGCGACGGTCGACTGTTTCTGACCGATCGCGTTGTAGATGCAGATGACGCCGGTGTCCTTCTGATTCAGGATCGCGTCGATGGCGACGGCGGTCTTGCCCGTCTGCCGGTCGCCAATGATCAACTCGCGCTGACCGCGGCCGATCGGCACCATCGCGTCGATGGCCTTGAGGCCCGTCTGCACCGGTTCTTTCACCGACTGGCGATCCACGACGCCGGGCGCGATGCGCTCGATCGGCGAGAACTTGGTTGTGCCCAGCGGGCCCTTCCCGTCGATCGGCTGGCCGAGCGCGTTGACGACGCGTCCCAACAGCTCTTCGCCGACGGGCACCGAGATGATGCGGCCGGTCCGCTTGACCAGGTCGCCTTCCTTGATCGCCTTGAACTCGCCGAGGAGCACCGCGCCGACGCTTTCCTCTTCGAGGTTCAGCGCGATGCCGAACACCCCGTGCGGGAACTCGAGCATTTCGCCGGCCATCGCGTTGTCCACGCCGTGGATGCGGGCGATGCCGTCACCGATCGAGATGATGCTGCCGATTTCGGCCACATCGACGTCAACCGCGAAGCTGCCGATTTGTTCCCGGATAATCTTGGAGATCTCTTCAGCTTTGATGTCCATCTGTCTGCATTCCTGACGGGGTCTGGGGTCTTGAGGTTTAAGGCTAGCTGTCTAGCCCCGAGGCCCAAGCCCCGAGGCCCTACACACTGTCCGTGAGTCGTTCTTTCATCTTCTCGAGCTGTCGCGTGACACTGCCGTCGTAGACCGTGCTGCCGATACGGGCGACGAGGCCACCGATGATCGACGGATCGACGTTGGTCGCCAGCATCACCGTTCGTCCAGTGAGCGTGGCCAGACCCTTCCGAATCGCCTCCGCGCGCGACGCGTCGAGGGCCACAGCCGTCGTGACCTCCGCGCGGACCACGCCGCGATGGTCGAGGAGGCGATCGCTGTACGCCGAAAGCAGCTCTTTCACCAGGACGAGCCGATCGCGATCGGCAAGCAGCGCGAGCAGCTTCGACACGATCGGCGTGAACTTCGCCTTCGCGAGCAGATCGCCGACCGCCGCGCGCTTGCGCGGGACCGGCACGGCCGGATTCAGCAACACCTTCTGGAGCAACGGGTACTGCGTGAAGAGATCGGCGAACTGCGTCAGCTCGTTCTCGATCAGCTCGAGGTCCGCCTGCTCCTTGACGGCAACGT
>JAYVMG010000254.1:0-3934 GCA_043759095.1 Acidobacteriota bacterium
GCGCCGCGGCGGCCAGCAGCATGTCCTTGGCGGCGGCGCCGGCGACGCGCATGCCGTACTCGCCCGTGCCGCGCACGGCGGTCGAGCCGCCGGTCACCATGAATCCGAACCACTCGACCACCTTGTACGCGCCGTAGTCCACGCCGCGCCCGAGTATGGCCGGCACATAGTTGCCGCCCGCCGCGCGAACGATGTACCCGTTCGCGTAGGCGTCCAACGCCGGCGCTTCCTGCACGCGGACCAGCGACCAGTCCGCCTCCATCTCTTCGGCGGCCATCATCGCGAGCGCGGTGGGCGTTCCCTGTCCCATCTCGCAATGCGGGATCAGGATCGTGACGATGTTGTCGGGGGTGATGGTGATCCACGTGGTGAGCTGCCCCTTCTCAGCCGCGTCGGCGGAGACGAGCGAGTGCCGGCTGGGTGCGAACGTGAAGCCGGCGACGCCAAGGAGGAAGCCTCCGCCCGCGACGGTGCCTGCGCCGATGAACGTGCGCCTGGTCCATTTCTTCATGCCGTTCTTCACGCCGTTCGTCACGAGGACGCTCCTTTGTTGCCGGCCGCCTCGTGGATGGCCGCGCGCACGCGCGCGAACGTGCCGCAGCGGCAGATGTTCGTCAGGCCCGCGTCGATCTCCTCGTCGGTCGGTTTCGGAATCTGCGCCAGGAGTCCGGCGACGGCCATGATCATGCCCGACTGGCAGTAGCCGCACTGGGGCACCTGGTGGGCAACCCACGCCTGCTGCACTTTGTCGAGCGTGCCGTCCTGCGCGAGCCCTTCAATCGTCGTCACGCGCTTGCCGTCGGCAGCGGAAACCGGCAGCATGCACGAACGCACCGCGCGTCCGTCCAGGTGGACTGTGCAGGCACCGCAGGCGGAGATGCCGCAGCCGTACTTGGTGCCGGTGAGGCCGAGGGTTTCGCGAAGCGCCCAGAGCAGGGGCATGTCCGGTTCGACGTCGAGCGTGTGTGCCTTGCCGTTGACCGCAATCGTGATCGCCATGGAAATCCTTCTCGATAAGCCGCGGGAACGAGTAGCTCGGCGTTACGAGTCGCCGATGCGCGATTCGATGCGGCGATCGGGAACCAGCCACATCATCGCGACGAACAGGTAGATACCGTCGCTGATCAGCTGGTGCATGAACGCGAGCGGGATCGCCGCCGCGTAGAGCACCATCGAGGCGACGCCTTTCATGTTGCGGCCAGTCGCCGCCTGCAGCTTGGAGTGCGGTCCCTGATACGCGATGATCAGCCGCGCGAGCAGGGTGAACGACATCCCGGCGCCGAGCATCACGACGCCATATACGGCCGTCGGCAGCGGCGCGAAATGGTTTTCGCCCATCCAGCCTGTCACGAACGGCACCAGCGACAGCCAGAACAACAGGTGCAGGTTCGCCCACATGATGCCGCCGTTGATCTGGTCGGCGAGGTGAAGCATGTGGTGGTGGTTCCAGTAGATCACGGCGAACACGCCGTCGCTGAAATCTTCCAGCCGCCCTTGGTCATCGACACACTATAATCGCGCACCTTGCGGAGGGACGCATGAAGATGCAGGGTGGGCTCGCGCTCGCCGTGACGGACGACGCGGCTGCATTGACCGCGCTGCGGAACGCGGTGGCCTCGGATCTGACCGAGCGCTTCGGCATCGGGCACTGGTCGTCGCAGGCCACCGAACGCGGCGTGCGCTCGAGCATGAAGCGTGAGTCGGTGTATGTGGCGCGCGACGGACGCCAGGTGGTCGGCACGCTGACCCTCGTCACAAAAAAACCCTGGTCCATCGCGAAACGTTTCTTCACGCCTGTCCAGCGACCGCTGTATCTGATCAGCATGGCCGTGGATCCCGTTCGCCATGGTGCCGGGATCGGCCGCGCGTGCCTCGCCGAAGCGGTTCGCATCTGCAGAAACTGGCCCGCGGACGCGCTGTGTCTCGACGCGTACGACACAGACGCGGGCGCCGGGGATTTTTACCGGAAGTGCGGATTCATCGAGGTGGGGCGTGCGCAGTATCGCCAGACGCCGCTGATTTATTACGAACTGTTGGTGTAATCTCCTACCATCACGAGCCGTAGGAGACGATCTCGAGGTCGTCCCCCGCTATGTAAGGTCGTCCCCTACAAGGTCGGAGTTCATCCATGAAACCAGTTCGCGCCCTCATCCTTGTCTGCGCTCTCGCTGTCGCATTCAGCGCCCAATCTCTCGTCGGCCGTGGCGAGCAAAGTCCCGCCGCGCCGGGCGGTGCTGCCGGTATGAGTCCGTTCGAGACGCTGCACTTCCGTTCGATTGGCCCGGCGTCAATGTCCGGCCGCATCACAGATCTGGCGGTCTACGAATCGAACCCGTCGATCTTCTACGTCGGCAGCGCGCACGGCGGCGTCTGGAAAACGACGAACGCCGGCACGACATTCGAGGCGCAGTTTCAGGATCAGGGATTGATCTCCATCGGCGCGATCAAGGTGTCGCAGAACAATCCCGATCTCGTCTGGGTCGGCACCGGCGAGTCGAACAACCGGCAGAGCACGAGCTGGGGTGACGGCGTCTACAAGTCGACCGACGGCGGCAAGACCTGGATGAACGTGGGGCTCAAGACCTCCCGCTTCATCAACCGCATCGTCATCGACCCGCGCAACAACGACATCGTCTTGGTCGCGGCGACCGGCAGTCTCTTCGGACCCGGCGGCGATCGCGGCGTCTACAAGACGACCGATGCCGGGAAGACGTGGAAACAAGTGCTGAAGGTGGACGAGGACACGGGCGCGAACGACCTCGTGATGGACGCGACGAACAACCAGATCCTCTACGCGTCGATGTATCAGCGTCGGCGGACGGCGTGCTGCATGAACGGCGGTGGACCGGGCAGCGGCGTGTGGAAGTCCACCGACGGCGGCGAGAAGTGGACGAAGCTCACCAGCGGTCTGCCGAATGAGCCGATGGGCCGCATCGGCCTCGACGTGAATCGGCGTCGGCCCAACGTGCTTTACGCGACGGTTGAAGGTCAGGCGCCGGCGCCGGCCGCGCGCGGTGCGGCAGGTGCGCCGACCCCGGATGAAGCGCCGCAGGGCGGCGGGCGCGGTGCGACGACGGCGGTCGGCGCCGATAACACCCCGAGCGGTCTCTACCGTTCAGACGACGCAGGCGCGACGTGGCGCAAGGTGAACAACGAGAACGTGCGACCGATGTACTTCAGCCAGGTGCGGATCGATCCGAACGACACCGAAACCGTCTTCTACGCCGGCGTCAAGCTGCACAAGACGGTCGACGGCGGCAAGACGGTGATCCTCAACGCGACGCAGACGATTCACGACGACGTGCACGCGATCTGGATTGATCCGGCCAATTCGCAGCACCTGATCATCGGCAACGACGGCGGCGTGGCGGTCACCTGGGACGCCGCGAAGACCTGGAACTTCGTCCACAACATTCCGGCCGGGCTCTTCTACCACGTCAGCGTGGACAACGCGACGCCGTACAACATCTGCGGCGGCATGCAGGACAACTACGCGTGGTGCGGCCCGAGCGCCGTCCGCGGCGCGGTCGGCATCGCCGGCTTCAACTGGGCGACGATGCAGGGCGGCGACGGCTTCGTCGCGATTCAGGATCCCGGCGACTACCGCATCGCGTACAGCGAATCGCAGGACGGCAACATGGTCCGCATCGATCGCGTCACCGGCGAGACGATGTCGATCCGGCCGCAGCCGGAACAGGGCGAACCGGCGCTACGCTGGAACTGGGATACGCCGCTGGTGATGTCGCCGCACGATCCCAAGATCATCTACGCCGCGAGTAATAAGCTGTTCCGCTCGGCCAATCGCGGGCTGAACTGGGAATCATCCGGCACGGACCTGACGACCAACGCGAACCGGGAAGACGTCGTGACGATGGGCGTGAAGGGCAGCGACATTCGCATCTCGAAAGACGATGGCATTCAGGCGTGGCCGTCG
>JAYVMG010000255.1:0-10428 GCA_043759095.1 Acidobacteriota bacterium
CAGACCGGACAGCAGGGCACGTACGTCTTCGTCGTGAAGGCGGATCAGACCGTGGACCTGCGCGCCGTCACCGTCGAGCGCACCGCCGGCGATCAATCCGTGATCGCGAGCGGGCTCAAGCCAGGCGAGACGGTCGTCACCGATGGGCAACTCCGGTTGAATGCCGGCACGCGCGTCAGCGTCAAGAACGCGGATCCCACAAAGACGAAGTCATGAACCTCGCTACCCTCTTCATCAAACGTCCCGTCACGACGGCGCTGATCATGATCGGCATCATCGTGTTTGGCGGACTGTCGTACCGGCAGCTCCCGGTCAGCGACCTGCCGACCGTCGACTTCCCCACCATACAGGTCGGCGCGGGCCTTCCCGGCGCCAGTCCGGAAACGATGGCGTCGGCGGTGGCGCTGCCGCTCGAGAAGCAGTTCGCCACGATCGCGGGCCTGAACTCGATCAATTCAACCAGCTCGCAGGGCAACACGAGCATCACGCTGCAGTTCGACCTGAGCCGCAACATCGACGCGGCGGCGCAGGACGTCAACTCGATGATCGCCAAGACGGCGCGTCAGCTGCCGCCGCAGATGCCGACGCCGCCGTCGTACCGAAAGGTGAACCCGGGCGATCAGCCGGTGCTCTTTCTGGTACTCCGGTCCGCCACACTGCCGATGTCGGTCGTCGACGAGTACGCCGAGAGCACGATCGCGCAGCGCATCTCGATGGTCAGAGGCGTCGCCCAGGTCAACGTGTTCGGCGCCGCGAAGTATGCGGTGCGCATCGACGCCGATCCCAACAAGCTCGCCGCGCACGGCGTCGGCCTCGATGAACTGGCGCTGGCCATCTCGAACAACAACGTCAACCTGCCGACCGGCACCATCTACGGCGCGGACAAGACCTTCGTCGTGCAGGCCAACGGCCAGCTGATGCGGGCCTCTGCATACGGACCGCTGATCGTCGCCTACCGCAACGGCAACCCGATTCGGCTCGACCAGGTCGCCCACGTCTACGACGGCATCGAGAACGACAAGAGCGCCGCGTGGTACGGCGGCCAGCGCACGATCTACCTCGCCATCCAGAAGCAGCCCGGCACGAACGTCGTGCAGGTGGTCGATGCGGTGAAGCAGCTCCTGCCGACGTTCCGCGAGCAGCTGCCTGCCGCCGTCTCGCTCGACGTGCGCACGGATCGCTCGGTCGCGATTCGCGAATCAGTGGCAGATGTGAAGTTCACGCTGCTGCTGACGATCGGCCTCGTCGTCGCAGTGATCTTCATGTTTCTGCGTAACGTGTCCGCCACCATCATCCCCAGTCTCGCGCTGCCGGCGTCGCTCGTCGCCACCTTCGCGGTGATGTACCTGCTCGACTACAGCCTCGACAACCTGTCCCTGATGGCCCTCACGCTCTCGGTCGGCTTCGTCGTGGACGATGCCATCGTGATGCTCGAGAACATCGTGCGGCACATGGAAATGGGCAAGCCGCCGATGCGGGCGGCGTTTGACGGCTCGAAGGAAATCGCGTTCACGATCGTGTCGATGACCGTGTCGCTCGCCGCGGTGTTCATCCCGGTGCTGTTCATGGGCGGCGTCGTCGGACGGCTGCTGCACGAGTTCGCGGTCACGATCACCTCGGCCATTCTGGTGTCGGGGTTCGTGTCGATCAGCCTGACGCCGATGCTCTGCAGCCGCTTCCTGAAGCCGCCGCACGCGCAGAAGCACGGATGGTTCTACAACATCACCGAGAAGATGTTCGAGGCCTGGCTCCGGCTGTACGACTGGACGCTGCAGGTCTGCCTGCGCTTCCACGTCGTGACGATGGCCGCGTCGATTGCACTGATCTTCGGCACGGTGTACCTGTTCGGCCTGGTCCCGAAGGGCTTCCTGCCGACCGAGGATCAGGGCCGCTTCGACATCAGCATCGAGGCGATCCAGGGCATCTCGTTCGACGAGATGGTGCGCCATCAGCAGCAGGTCTCCGACATCGTCGCGAAAGATGTCAACGTCGCGGGGTTCAGCAGCAACGTCGGCGGCGGCGCGGGACCGGGCGGTGGCGGCGGCTTGAACACCGGACGCATCACGATCGATCTGAAACCCCGTGACCAGCGCAAGATGAGCGTCGATCAGGTCATGGCGTCGCTGCGGCCCAAACTGTCGCAGGTGCCGGGCGTGCGCGTGTACATGGTCAACCAGCCGCCGATCAACCTCGGCGGACAGCAGGGCGCGCGCAGCCTGTATCAGTTCACGCTGCAGGACACCGACACCGCGGAGCTGTATCGGTGGGCGCCGGTCCTCGAAGCGAAAGTGCGCGAGCTGCCGGGCATCGAGGACGTGAGCAGCGACCTGCAGATCAAGAACCCGCAGATTCAGGTCGACCTCGATCGCGACAAGATTTCATCGCTCGGGCTGAACATCAATCAGGTCGAAACGGCGCTCTACAACGCCTTCGGCACGCGGCAGGTGTCGCAAATTTACGCGCCGAACAATCAATATCAGGTGATCCTGCAGGTCGCACCGGAGTACCAGCGGGACCCGGCGGCGCTGTCCAAGCTGTATGTCCGCTCGTCGGCCGTGCAGGCCGGTTCGTCGCAGGGACCGCTTGTTCCGCTCAGCACCGTCGTGAAAGTGCGGACCGAAGCCGGTCCGTTGACGGTCAGCCACACGGGACAGCTGCCCTCCGTCACGATCTCGTTCAACCTGAAGCCAGGCTACGCGCTCGGGGATGCCGTGACGTCGATCCAGACCACCGCGGCGACGACGCTGCCCTCGACGATTGCCACGAGCTTCCAGGGCGCGGCGCAGGCGTTCCAGGATTCGGTGCGCGGCCTCGGCGTGATTCTCCTGATGGCGATCGTCGTCATCTACATCGTCCTCGGGATTCTGTATGAGAGCTTTACGCACCCGCTGACGATTCTGTCCGGATTGCCGTCGGCCGGATTCGGCGCGCTGCTGACGCTCTACCTGTTCAAGGTCGAGCTGAGTCTGTATGCGTTCGTCGGCATCATCATGCTGGTCGGTCTCGTGAAAAAGAACGGGATCATGATGGTGGACTTTGCCGTGGAGGCGCAACGCGAGCACGGCAAGACGCCGCGCGAGGCGATTCACGAAGCCTGTCTCGTCCGCTTCCGCCCCATCATGATGACGACGATGGCGGCGCTGGTCGGCACGATGCCGATCGCGATGGGCATCGGCGCGGGCGGGGAATCGAGGCGTCCGCTCGGGCTGGCGGTCGTCGGCGGCCTGCTCGTCTCGCAGCTGCTGACGCTCTACATCACGCCGGTCTACTACGTGTACATCGAAGGCGCGCGGCTATGGCTTGCCGGCCGTGGCCGGGCGTCCGCCGAAGCCGCGCGCCGCGACCTCCATGGCGCGCCGGTCGACGCGACGATCGCCCTGCACAGTATCGAGGAACGCGGCCGCGCCTAGTCCGATGGAGACCGCGCCGGGCGGATGCCTGCCCGTCGCATCAAAGAATCAATCATCGTGAATCATCATTTCGTAATTATCATGGCGATCAGCCTCGCAGCCGCCGCCTGCGAAAAGACAGCTGGTCAGGCTGCTGGCGGGGCCGGCGGACGCGGCGGTCGCGGGCAGGCCGTCGCCACGCAGACCACCGCGGTGCAGCGCATGTCGGTGCAGCGCGAAGTCGACCTGTCGGGCACACTGCTCTCCCCCGACATGGCCAAGATCAGCAGCGAGGTCGCCGGCATCATCCGCGAGGTCCACATCCAGCTCGGCACCGAAGTGAAGGCCGGCGACGTGCTCGTCCGCCTCGAGCCGAGCGAGCTGAAGTTCGCGCTCGAGCGCGCCGAGAGCGCGCTGCGTCAGGTGGAAGCGCAGCTCGGGATCGATCGGGCGCAGGACAAACAGCCGCCGCCAGACGAGCAGATCGCCTCGGTCCGCCAGGCGATCGCGAATCGCGACGACGCGCGTTCCGCCTTCGAACGGGCGCAACAGCTCAACGGGCGTGGGCTGTTGACCCGCGCCGATCGCGACACCGCCGAAACGCGCCAGAAGGTCGGCGAGGCGAACTTCCAGGCCGCGCTCGACACCGTGCATAGTCTCAAGGCCAGCCTGCAGGATCGACGCGCGTCGTACGAGCTGGCCCAGAAGAAGCTGGCCGATGCGGTGATCAAGGCGCCCGTCCCCGGATCGATCTCCGAACGGCTCGTACAACCGGGTGAGTTCATCCGCGAGAACACGCAGGTCGCGACGATCGTCCAGATGTCGCCGCTCAAATTGAAATCAGCGATCCAGGAAAAGCACGCGAGCCTGATCAGGCCTGGCCAGACCGTCGAGTTCGAGGTCGAGGCGTTCCTCAACAGGAAGTTCACTGGCAAGGTCGCGTACGTCAGCCCCTCGGTCGACCAGGCGACCCGCACCTTTGCGGTCGAGGCGCTGGTCGACAACAGCGACCGGCAGCTCAAGCCGGGCTTCTTCGCCAAGGGCGTCGTCCACACCCGGATGGACGACAAGGTGCTCGCCGTGCCCGAAGACGCCATCTCGACGCTCGCCGGCGTGTCGACGGTCTACGTCATCGAAGGCGGCAAGGCGCGGCAGCAGCAGATTTCGCTGGGGGCGCGACAGCACAAGCTCGTCGAGGTCACGACCGGGCTGAAGGGCGACGAGATGCTCGCGACGACCAACCTCAGCCAGCTCGCGACCGGCGTCAGCGTGCGACTGGGCGATGACGGTGGCCGCCGGGGAGCACGTCCATGAACATTGCCGAGGTCAGTGTCCGACGCCCCGTCTTCGCGATCATGATGACCGCCGCGCTGATCGTGATGGGGGCGGTCTCGTACCAATCGCTCGGTCTCGACCTCATGCCCAAAACCGACGCGCCGGTCGTGTCGGTCCAGGCGAGCCTGCCTGGCGCTAGCGCCGAGGAAATCGAGACGCAGATCACCAAGCGCATCGAGGAGGCGGTCAATACGATCAGCGGCATCGACGAGCTGCGCGCCTCCTCCGACCAGGGCAGCTCTCGCGTCACGATCAACTTCACGCTCGAGCGCGACATCGAGTCGGCAACACAGGACGTGCGCGACAAGCTGGCGCAGATCGTCAACCAGTTCCCGCGTGACACCCGGCCGCTGCAGATCACCAAGATGGATCCAGACGCGCAGCCGATCTTCGGGTTTGCCGTGTATGGGCCACGTGCGGGCAAGGAACTGACGGAGATCGCCGAAAAGCGCGTCAAACAGGAGCTCGAGACCGTCAAGGACGTCGGCTCGGTTGGCTACAACGGCGACCGCAAGCGCGAAATCCAGCTCCTGTTGAACGCCGACCGCCTCAACGCCTACGGCCTCACGGTTGATCAGGTGCGCAACGCGGTCACGCGGCAGAACGTCGAGATTCCCGGCGGCCAGTTCACCGCGGGCCCGGCCGACGTCGCGCTGAGGACGATGGGCCGAATCAAGAACGTCGAGGACTTCAACCGCATCGTCATCTCGTACCGCGCCGACGGATCCGTCATCACCTTCGCGGACATCGGTCGCGTGTTGGATACCACGCAGGAGATCCGCAGCGCCACGCGCCTGAGCGGCACGCCGGCGATCGGCGTCCAGGTGCGCAAGCAATCGGGCACCAACACCGTCGAGGTGGTCGATCGCGTGCAGGAGAAGCTGCGGCGCATCCAGGCGCAGCTCCCGCAGGACATCCAGATCAGCATCGGCAATGATCAATCGCGCTTCATCCGCCGGTCGTTCGAGGATATCAAGCTGCACCTGATCCTTGGTGGCCTGCTGGCCAGCATCGTCGTGTTCCTGTTCATCCGGAACATCCGGGTGACGTTCATCGCCGCGCTCGCGATTCCGACGTCAATCATCGGCACCTTCACGTTCATGAAGATCGCCGGGTTCACGCTCAACAACATGACGATGCTCGCGCTTTCGCTGGCGACCGGGATTGTCATCGACGACGCGATCGTGGTGCTGGAGAACATCTTCCGGTTCGTCGAGGAAAAAGGGGTGACGCCGAAGGAGGCTGCCGCCGAGGCGACCAAAGAGATCGGCATGGCGGTGATGGCGACGACGCTGTCGCTGGTGGTGATCTTTGTGCCGGTCGCCTTCATGACGGGCCAGATCGGGCGCTACTTCTACAGCTTCGGCCTGACGTCGGCCGCGGCGATTCTCCTCTCGATGTTCGTGTCCTTCACGCTGACGCCCGCGCTGTGCGCGATGTGGCTGAAGCCGGAGGACGCGAAGGCGGATCACTCCACCACGAAGTCGTCCGGCTTCTACGCGAAGATCGACAGGGTCTACGGGCGGATGCTCGTCTGGTCGCTCGAACACCGCGGCGTGATGATGGGCATCGCCGGCGCCGTCGTCCTGTCAGCGGCGTTCCTGTATCCGTACGTCGGTAAGGAGCTCGTGCCAGACGATGACCAGGGCGAGTTCAGCATCAATGTGCGACTGCCGCGCGGCACGAGCTATCAGCGCACGGAAGAGTTCATTCAGCCGATTGAGAAGGACGTGCTTGCGCTCCCCGCGCTGCATCGCGTGATGCAGAACGTGAACTCCGGCTTCGCGAACTTCAACATCACCATGCTGCCACTCGAGGATCGGAAGATTTCGCAGCAGCAGCTGATGATCCAGGCGCGGCAGATGCTACGCAAATATCGGGGCGCGCGCATCAGTGTGTCGGGCGGCACCGACATCTCCGGTGCGTCGGCGGGCGGCCGCGGCCCCGGCGGCGGCGGCGGCTTCAACCGCCTGAACATCCTGATTCAGGGGCCGGACATCGAGCAGCTCCAGGCCTACACCGTCCAGCTGATGGACCTGGTCCGCCCGATCCCCGGCGTCGTCGATGTCGACACGAACTTCGAGGCAACACAGCCCGAGCTGCGCATCAACATCGACCGCGCGCGCGCGGCGGATCTCGGCGTCAACATCGATACGCTCGCGAACAACCTCCGGACGCTGGTCGGCGGCGAGGAAGTGTCGGAGTTCAAGGACGGCGACGATCAGTTCAAGGTGCTGCTGCGGCTCGACGAACCGTTCCGGACCACAGCGCAGATGGCCGACCTGCTGGTGGCGGCCGGTCCCGGGAACGCCGGACGCACCGTCAAGGTGAGCGACGTCGCGCAGCTGAAGAGTGATTTCGGGCCGGCGTCCATCGACCGCTACAACCGGCAGCGGCAGATTTCCGTGAACGCGAACCTGCAGGGCGCGCCGCTCGGCGAAGTGCTGTCAAACGCGCGCCTCAAGGTCGAGGAACTACACCTGAAGCCGGGCTACCAGGCGGTGTTCGGCGGCAGCGCGCGGACGCTCGCGGAGGCGTCGAGCAATTTCACCATCGCGCTGGTGCTCGCTGTGATCTTCATCTACATGGTGCTCGCATCGCAGTTCAACAGCTTCATCCACCCGCTGACGATCATGACGTCGCTGCCTCTGAGCCTGCCGGCCGGCTTGCTCGCGCTGATGGCGTTCGGCATGACGATCAACGTCTACAGCGCCATCGGCTTGATGATGCTGTTCGGCGTCGTCAAGAAGAACTCCATTCTGCAGGTCGACTACACGAATACGCTGCGCGAGCAGGGCATGGATCGGTACGAAGCGCTGATCGTGTCGAACCATGTGCGGCTGCGCCCGATCCTGATGACGACGATCGCGATCGTCGCCGGCATGATCCCCATCGCCTTCGGCAAAGGCGCGGGCGCCGGATCGCGGGCGTCGATGGCGGTCACCATTCTCGGCGGTCAGGTGCTCTGCCTGCTGCTGACGCTCCTCGTGACACCGGTCGTGTATTCGTACTTCGACGACTTGCGGGAGTGGAGCCCGGCGGCGACGTTCAGGCGCCTGCGGGGTCGGCCCGCCAGGACACCCACGCCGGCCTCCCGATCAACCTTTCAGTAAGCTGAGCCCGTCCTATTGGCTGTCAGTGGACAGCCAGCGCTTACGTCGAGCTCGAGTCGTTTGGCGGGACGATCGCGCTGCGCCGGCCGAACGATCCGCGCCCTGAGACCGAGCGTAAACGGCGGGCTGGTGAGAAGGGTGAGAAAGGTGACTTCGACGCGCCTACGCCGATGCCACTGCCCCGCCCCGACCCGGAGCCGCAAGCAGTTCCGCAACCGTTTTCCCGCTGATCGGATCCCGCAGATCCGGCGCCACCGCGGCGAGCGGTTCCAACACGAACCGCCGCTCGCGGAAGCGCGGGTGCGGCACGGTCAGGCCCGGCTCTTCCAGCACGGTGTCACCCAGCAGAATCAGATCGAGATCCAGTGTGCGCGGCGCGTTGGCGTACGGCCGTTCGCGGCCGCGCTCCAGTTCGAGCGCCAGCAGCACGTCCAGCAACGCCCGAGGCGTCAGCGTCGTGTCGCCGACCAGGGCGGCATTCAGGTACATCGCCTGGGGACCGGAGACGCCCACAGGGACGGTGTCGTAGTAGCGGGAGACCTGGACGTTGGCGAGGAGGGCGCGAAGCTGCACGACGGCGTAGTCGAGGTGGGCGCGCCGGTCGCCCACATTGCTGCCGAGTCCGATCGCTACTCGATCCATCGCGAGGACAGCACCTCGCCGTGCGACGGTCCGACCTGCGCGCCGCGGCGGCCGAGCAAGTCCTGCCGTCCCGCCAGCGCCTGCTCGAAGAAGCGCTTCTGTTCGAGGGTCTCGCCGAGAATCACGCGCAGCATCTTGGCGTGGCGCGCGTTGATCATCTCGTCGACGCGCGGGCGCCAACGGTCCACAAACCGCTGCGCCTCGTGGAGGTCTTCATCGAACACGGCCAGCGCAGCGGCAGTCGCCTTCCCGTTCGCCGCCCGCGTCGGCAGCGCGGCGTCAGTCACGGTCCCGCCTAGTTCCTCGATCGCCTTGGCCACCCAGGTGAGCTGCGTCTCTTCGCGGTTGATGATGTACTGGTAGGTGTTGTTCGCGTCGTATTGCCCGATGAGCCGTGCCCCTGCCAGATGTTGCAGCATCATCGCCAGCTTCTCGCGATGAAACTCCTGGAGCAGGAGCAGCAGGTCGGTCACGACTTCTGCTTTTCCTTGCAGGTGATGCACACGCGGGTCCAGGGAATCGCGTTGAGCCGCGCCGGAGCGATCGGCTCACCGCAGTCGCGGCAGAGGCCGTAGGTGCCCTTCTCGACGCGCCACAGCGCATCTTCAATCGCCTGGAGAATCTTGGCGTCGGTCTGCTTCAGCTTCAGCGCAATGTGAACTTCGTTGTTCCCGCTGGACTGATCGGCCATGTCGCCCTGACGCGTGTTGTTATCCATCGAGGCTTGGAACGGCTTGATGCCGCCGGCGCCAAGAATTTCAGTGCGCTTGCTCACCAGCGCGTCTTTGAAGGTCTGCTCATCCATTGCGTCACTTAACTCCTGCCGTGGAGCCCATTCTCACGGCCTGCATAACATCAAATCATACCAGTACCGGTGAGAACTGCGCGCACCTGTCGGAATGACGGGCCACAGAGTCACAGAGCTGAACGCGTCGCACGTCGGCGGCCATGCCCGGCCCGACCGCGCGGGCGTGACGATCGCCGGGATCGCGAGACAATTGAGATCGACCAGTCTCGCGATCCGGACGATCGTCATGCCCGCACCGCCGCTTCGCGGCGGCGTGCGACGCGTTGATGTCTGCGGCGTGCGCTCCGGATCTCTGTGGCGATTATTTCGTGGACACGATCGCAGCGCGACAGTGCATGATGCGGCTATTCAGCTCTCAGCGTGGCAAGCGGCTTGTTCTTCAGCACGTCGAGGCTCGAGACGACGCCAATTGTCGCGACCAGCAGTGCGGTCAGGACGACGCCGGCGATGTGCTCGCCGGCGAAGACCTTCCATGGGATCTCGAGCGCGTACCTGCTCACGCCCCAGGTGAGGACCACGGCGCCGAGCGACCCGATCAACCCGGCCAGCGAGCCCAACACGCCGTACTCGAACAGCAGCATCCGCGCGATCGTTCGCGTGTTGGCCCCCAGCGTCTTGAAGACCGCCGCCTCGTAGACGCGCTGAAACTTCGTCATCGCCACCGCGCCGATCAGAATCAGCCCGCCGCTGAACAGCACGAGTCCTCCGACGACCGTAATCGCCAGCGTGACCTTGGACATGACGTCGCGAAGCGTCTCGAGCACTTCGTGGAAATCGATGACCGAGACGTTCGGGAACCGCTCGACGAGATCGTGCTGGAACCGTGCCCGCGCGGTCACGCCCTGCGGCCCTCTCAGCGGCGCGACGAAGGTCTGCGGCGCCTGGTCCAGCACGCCGGGACGAAACACGAAGACGAACCCGCCGTTCCGCGATTCGCGCCACTCGACGTCGCGAATGCTCGTGACGCGCGCGCGCACGGTGCGGCCCAGCACGTCGAAGCGCATCGTATCGCCGACATTCAGATGCGCCCGCTCGGCAATCATCTTTTCGACCGAGACCTCGGCGTCCGCCGACGGCCCGGTCCAGAACGCGCCCTGCGTCACGCGCTCGTTGGACTCGAGGTGATCGCGATAGGTGATCG